>JAKBAQ010000272.1 GCA_021808985.1 Pseudomonadota bacterium | reverse complement strand
CATGAAACCTGCGCCTTCATGGGCGCCGCGGCGGCGCGCGGGGCGCTGGCCACCGCCAGGGTGGCGGCCGAGGATGTTGGCGCCATTATTTTGGCCACCTCCACGCCGGACCAAGCGTTTCCCTCCACCGCCGTGCATGTGCAGGGGATGCTGGGCGCGAAAAACGCCTTCGGGTTTGACATCGCGGCCGCCTGTTCGGGCTTTATTTATGCCCTCGGCGTGGCTGAGAGCATGATCCGGACCGGGCAGGTTGATCACATTCTGGTGATAGGCTCGGAAGTATATTCGCGGATTCTGAACTTCGCGGACCGTGGCACCTGCGTATTGTTCGGCGACGGGGCGGGGGCCGTGCTGCTCAGCGCCCGGGATGTGGCGGCGGACGGGCCTGGCATACTCTCCACCCATCTGCACTCCGACGGCACGCTGACGGATATTCTCTATGTGGATGGGGCGGTTGGGCAGCCGGATAGGCCGGGGCATCTGGTGATGAACGGCCGTGAGGTTTTCCGCCATGCGGTTACTCTGCTGGCTTCAGCCGTTAATGAAGCTTTGACCGCTAACGGCATGAGCGCAAAGGATATTGATTGGCTGGTGCCGCATCAGGCGAATCGCCGGATCATCGATGGCGTGGGCCGCAAGCTGGGCCTGCCGCAGGAGCGTGTGGTGGTGACGGTGGACCAGCATGCCAACACCTCGGCGGCCAGCATTCCGCTGGCGCTGGCGCAGGCGATCAATGATGGGCGGATCAAGCCGGGGCATCTGGTGCTGCTGGAGGCGCTGGGCGGCGGTTTGACATGGGGTTCGGCGCTTCTGCGTTTATGACAGAAAGTTAAAACCAATTGTTGACCGCGTGCGCGCGCGTGCTAATCTTGTAAAATGAACACATTGACGCGCGCGCAGCTCACCGAGGCGATTTATGCCGCCGTTGGCTTGTCACGCAACGAATCGGCTGATTTGCTGGAAGCGGCGCTGACCCGCATGGCGGATGCGCTGACATTGGGAAAATCCGTTAAAATTAGCGGGTTTGGCACGTTTTCAGTCCGCCAGAAGGGGCGGCGCGTGGGCCGTAATCCGAAGACCGGCGTCGAGGTTCCCATTTTGCCGCGCCGTGTCCTGGTTTTCCGTCCCAGCCAGATGCTGAGGGACGCGGTGAATGCTCCGCCTCGCACGTCTGTCGGGCAGTAGCAGTAACGGAATAATTGATGGTTCGCATGGTGGATGAAGAATATCCCGAGGATGAAGCCGCGTTGCCGGAAGCCGCCGCCGAGCATGGCCGGTTGCGGCCACGCAAAACGGCTGATGCTTTCCGCACCATCAGCGAGGTAGCCGACGAGCTTCATGTGCCGCAGCATGTGCTGCGCTTCTGGGAGACCAAGTTTCCGCAGGTGCGCCCGCTAAAGCGCGGCGGGGGACGGCGTTATTACCGGCCCGAGGATGTGCTGCTGCTCCGCCGGGTCGCTGATCTGCTCTATACGCAGGGATACACCATAAAAGGCGTGCAGCGGCTGCTGCGCGAAGGCGGCGGCGCGCTGCATGAGAATATTCCCCCCGCCTCGCACGAGGAACGGCTGGAGGCCGAGGCCGAGCGCGGCATGGCGCCCGTGCCCGCGCCGGTGACGGCCAGGAAGACCACGGCGCCGCATATCATCCCGCAACTGCCGATGCCGGGCCTGCTGCCCGAGCCGCAGGAGGATGCGCAGGCCGGGCCGGATGAGGCGCTGCCACCCGCGCCGGCGCCTGCCGCCATGGCGGAGGGTGAGGCGGGGCAGGAAATTCAGCGCCTGCGCCTGCTGCTGGGCGAGACGCTCGCCGCCCTGGAAGAGCTGCGCGCGCTGCTGGGATAGGGCTGGGTGCGCGCGGCGCGGCGTAGGGTGTTTTTCAATGAATGAAAAACACCCTCGTTATATTTGATCGAGCAATTTCATTCACTTGCTCGGAACCGGGCGGTTCCGATCAAGTGAATATTGCTCTAGCGGCGCCGCGCGAGGCTCAACAGATACACCCCGCCGCTGAGCGAGGCGATCCAGAAGCTGGCGGGCCAGTTGCTGTAATAGCTGAGGGCGATTCCGGCCCAGGCTTCGGCGAGGGCGATGGCGGCGGCCAGCCCCAGACCGGGGAGCACGCGCGTGCTTAGCCGTTGCGCGGTTGCCGCCGGGCCGACCATGAGCGCGAAGACCAGCAGGACGCCCACGATTTGCGCGCAGGCCGCCGTGGTGAGCCCGACCAGACCCAGAAACACCAGCCCCAGCCCGCGCAGTGAGACGCCTTTTGCCTCCGCGAGCTCGGGGTTGAGGCTGGCGAACAGCAGCGGCCGGGCGATGGCGCCCAAAACCCCCAGCGAGAACGCGGCCAGGACGAGGAGGATGTAGATCGTCGGCAGGTCGACGCCCAGAACGTCGCCGAAGAGCAGGGCCGTCGCCGCGGTGGCGTAGCTGGTGAAGAAATGCAGGAACAGCAGCCCGAGGCCGAGCGACATGGTCAGGATCACGCCGATGGCGATGTCGCGCTCGGCCAGTTTTTCGCCCAGCGCGCCCATGAGCACGCCGCCCAGCACGGTGACGCCCAGCATGCCCGCCAACGGGGAGACGCCAAGCAGCACGGCCCCGGTTGCCCCCGCGAAGCCGACATGGCTGAGCGCGTGGCCGGCGAAGGCCTGGCCGCGCAGCACCAGGAAATATCCGACAAAGCCGGCCAGAACGGCGACGATGCCGGCGGCGAGGAAAGCATGACGCATGAAATCATAATCAAGCATGGTCGCACGCATGGTGGGCGTCGGGCCGGTCAGAGAGCACGAAAATCCGCCCGCCGGCGCGCAGCACCTCGATTTCGGAGCCGTAAAGTTTTGAGAGGCTGGCGCTGGTGACGACCTCATCCACCGTGCCCAGGGCGGC
>JAKBAQ010000271.1 GCA_021808985.1 Pseudomonadota bacterium | reverse complement strand
GCTGCCCGGCGCATTCCGCCGCCTACCGGGTGGAGCAATCCCCCACCCTCACCGTCATCCATTGCCGGTGCGACTCCGGATACTACATCAGCGGCGGCGCCTGCGTGCTGCCGCCGCCCCCGCCGCCGGGGCTCTCCTGCGCCGTGGCGCACGCGCGCGTGGCGGCTGACCTCGCGGAATTCGCCAAGGAACGCAAACTCGCGCTGGAAAACGCGGTGCAGCTTGAGGAATGGCAAAAACTCGGCAAGGAAGGCCGCAACGGCCTGATGATGGCCGGGATTAAGTTCGCGGTGGGCACCTATGCCGCGCAGACAATCGTCGCCGAACAACATCTCGACGACCTGGAGGAAGCGACGAACGCCCTGGAAAACAATGCCTACAGCCTGCAAAAACTGAACCAGGTGAAAGCCCAGCTCACCGCCGAGGGCATCCCATTGAATAAACTCGTCCCCAGGCTCGTCGCCCAGCGGATGCTCGACGCCTCGGACAGCTGGAATTTTTCAAAAGGCGCGATGCACGACGCCTTCGCCGCCGCCGCCAAAACCGATTCGCAGCTCGCCAGCGAACTGAACGACCCGCAATTCCGCGACTCATTGATCGCCCCCTCGGATGACGAGGACACCAAAGAGCATATCGGCGATGTGGTGAGCACGATCTTCGGCGAGGTGGTGAGCATGAGGAGCGTGGCCAAGGACTATTTTGACGTCACCGTCCCGGCCGTGAACGCCGGCAGTTTCATAGTCGACTCCGCCTATGCCGGCCTGCAGCTCTGGTACGCCTCCCACGGCGCCGCCCAGGCGAACCAGACCGACACCCAGCTCGCCCGCGCCGTCGGGCTGATGCGGGCGAAATACGGGCGCGACCTCACCGACGAGCAAACCTGCACGCCCTGAGCCAGCCCGCCGCCCTCAGAACCCCCCTCAGAACCCCACGGAATCGCCGCCCTTCAGCTGCAGAATCTCGCGCGCCTCGTCGGGGGTGGCCACTTCCATGCCCAGCCCCTCGATAATCTTGCGCACCTGGCTCACCTGCGCGGCGTTGGTGGGCGCCAGCGCGCCCTTGCCCAGCCACAGCGAATCCTCCAGCCCCACGCGCACATTGCCGCCCATGGCCGCCGCCATCGCCGCCACCGGCATCTGCGCCCGCCCCGCCGCCAGCACCGACCAGCGGTAATTCTCGCCAAACAAGCGGTCAGCCGTGCGCTTCATGTGCATCACATCGTCCGGATGGCTGCCAATGCCCCCCAGCAGGCCGAAGCAGGTCTGGATGAACAGCGGCGCCTTCACCATCCCCTCGGTCCAGAAATAATGCAGATTATAGAGATGGCTGGTGTCATAGCACTCAAACTCATAGCGCGTGCCGGTGCTGTTCAGAATATTCAGCGCGTAGGCAATATCCTTGAAGCTGTTGCGGAACACCAGATCCTTTGAATTCTCCAGCATCTGCGGCTCCCACTCATGCTTGAACGTCTTGAAGCGCTTGAGCATCGGGAACAGGCCGAAATTCATCGAACCCATGTTCAGGCTGGCCACCTCGGGCTTCCACACCTCCGCCGGGCGCACACGCTCCTCAACCGGCATATAGGGCGAGCCGCCGGTGGTGAGATTCACCACCACATTCGAAGATTGCTTGATCACGCGCAGAAACGGCTCAAACGCCTCCGGCGACTGGTCGGGCCGGCCATCCACCGGGTTGCGCGCGTGCAGATGCACAATCGCCGCGCCCGCCTGCGCCGCGCCCAGGGCGGATTCAGCGATCTCGCGCGCCGTCACCGGCAGATAGGGCGACATCGAGGGCGTATGGATCGAGCCGGTAACGGCGCAGCTGATGATAACCTTGTTGGAGATGGCCATGGTTCCTTGTTCCCCTAAAAAATGCCCGCATCCCGCTTCTCAAATTCACGGCGTCAAACAATCTTCCCAGGCAGGATGCCTGTTTTCACGATCAATCGCATTGCTTCGGTTCGAATCCGCCGATTCGATCCAAACCAGCATTGATCTAGAAATTCCTATAAACCTCCCGCCAGCCAGCCGCCAGGGCTTCCCGGTGCGCGGGCGGCGCCAGGTTGATCAGCGCCGCCGCCCGCGCCGCATGCCCCAGGCCGCGCAAGTCGGCGGCGCCATGCTCGCTCACCACCACATCCACATCCTGCCGCCCCAGCGAAACCGGGCCCGGCCCCTGGCCCGGCAGCACAATCCGGCTTATCGCGTCATCCTGCGCCCCGGCCGGCAGCGCGACCATCCGCACCCCCCCGGCGGCCTTGGCGCCACGGGCGAAATCACCCGCCCCGCCGGGGCCCGACATCAACCCCCGCGGCGTCAGCTCGGCGTAAACCTGCCCGTACAAATCCACCGCGATGGCCGAATTGATGGTCCGCAGCCGTGGAATCTGCGCCAGCACGGCGGGGGCATGGGTGAAGGAGACCGGCCGGAAATTGAACGTCGGCGCCCCAATCGCGCCATAGAGCCGAGGCGAGCCGATCGCCACCCCGCAAGTTATGGCCCCGCCCTCGGCCAGCGCGCCGGCGCTCATCAAATCCAGCACCGCATCGCCGATCAGGCCGGAATGGATCCGCAAGCCTTTATGGCCGGTGAGCGCGCGCAGCACCGCGCCGGGAATTTTGCCAAGCCCGGTCTGGATGGTCGCCCGGTCTGGAATGAACGCCGCGACATGCGCGCCAATCGCCGCCGCCAGCGCATCCCCCGCCTCTTCCTCCATCCCCAGCAGCGGCACCTCTTTTTCTATGATGCCGGTCAGCTCCGAGAAGGGAATCCCGCCCTGCCCGTAAGTAGGCGGCATGCCCGGATTGATATGCGCGATGCGCACCGGAATGCGCGGCCACAGCTCCGCCAGAAAATCCACCACCGGGCCAAAACTGCACATGCCGTCATGGTCTGGCG
>JAKBAQ010000044.1 GCA_021808985.1 Pseudomonadota bacterium | reverse complement strand
CGGTGACGCGCAGCGCCTCGCCCAGCACCACCGCATCCTCCAAAGCCTGGCAGGCGCCTTGGGCGAGATATTGTGTCATGGGATGCGCGGCATCGCCCAGCACCGTCGCGCGGCCAAAGCTCCAGCGTTCCACTGGCTCTCTGTCAGCCGTGGCCCAGCGGCGCCAGGATGTGGGACGGTCGAGCATCTGGCGGGGCAGCGGGTGGATGCCCTGGAAGTATGAAAGCACCTCTTCCTTGCTGCCATCGGTGACACTCCATTCCTCCTGCTGGCGGCTGTGGAAGGTGACGACCAGATTATACTGCCGGCCGCCGCGCAGCGGGTAATGCACCAGATGGCAATGCGGCCCCGCCCACACCACGGGCGAATTGATCCGCAAATCAGCTGGCATGTTCTCGACATCGACCACCGCGCGATAGACCACATGGCCGGTGACCCGCGCCTCGTCGCCGATCAGGCTTGAGCGGATCACGGATTTCACGCCATCGGCGCCGATGAGCGCGTTGGCCGTGTAGCGCGCGCCGTTCTGGTCTGTCACCGTGACGGTGTTTGCATCCTGCTCAATTTTTTGCACATGCGTGCTGGTGCGGAACTTGATGAGGGGATTGCCCTGCACGGCCTCAAGAATGGAGAGATGAATATCGGCGCGGTGGATCACGCCATAGGGATTGCCGAAGCGCTTGATGTAGGCATCACCGGTTTCAACCCGCACGATCTCTTTCGCGTCAACCGCGTCCATCAGCGTGAGCGCCTCGGTGAACACCGTGCGCCCGCGCGCCGCCTCGCCGGCACCCAGCCAGTCCAACGCGTTGAAGGCGTTGGCGCCGAGCTGGATGCCGGCACCTATTTCGGCAATCTCAGCCGCCTGTTCAAGCAGCAGGACCTCGACATTCTGCCGCGCGACAGCCAATGCCGCGGCCAGGCCGCCAATACCGCCGCCGACAATGATGACGCGGCATGTGGATGTGTTCTCGTTCATTCCTCTACCTTTTTCGTGCTGGGTACATTCGCGGCGGTGGCGCCGGGCGCCGGCGGAATATAGTCAGGCTGGTTTCTGGGTTCCGCCTTGATGAAGGCCGGGTGGCTGGCGGCGTGGGCGAAAATGGCGCTGGCGCGTTTAAAGGGTGCGAGATCGCAGCCCATGCGCTGGGCGTTGCCGAATTGCGGGATCAGGCAGCAATCAGCCAGGGTTGGCGCCGCGCCGAAGCACCAGGGGCCGCCATGGGTTTGCCAGGCCTGGGCGAGCAGCCGCTCCACCGCCTCCATGCCCTCGGCGCTCCAGTGCTTGTACCATTCATCCGTCCGCTGCTGAGAGACTTCGAGAGTTTCCCTCAAATATTTGAGGATACGCAGATTGTTGAGCGGATGGATGTCACAGGCGATGAGCTGGCTTAGCTCCAGCACATGCGCGCGCAATTGCGCTTCGGCGGGAAGCAAGCGCGGTTGCGGATATTTTCCATCCAGCCAGTCGATGATCGCGAGGGACTGGCCAAGGTGGAACGCCCCCTCCACAACCGCCGGCACGCTGGCGGATGGATTGATCCGCGCCACGTAGTCCGCCTCGCGATGCGCGCCGGCGCGGATGTTCACGCCGTGAAAATCCGCCTCCACACCCTTCAACGCCAGGGCGATGCGCACCCGCCAGGAGGTGGAGCTGTTGAAAAAACTGTAAATATCCACTCTTATTTCCTCTTCAGGGCGCGGCTCAGACGATCTTGACCCGCAGCTCACCCAGCCGCTCTATGCCGACACTCATGAGATCGCCGCGCGTGAGCGCGCCAACCCCTTCGGGCGTGCCGGTGAAGATCACGTCGCCCGGCTCCAGGCGGAAAAAGCGCGAGAGATAGGAGACGGTTTCGGCCACCGACCAGATCAGGTTGGCGACATCGCTCTTCTGCCGGCTCTGGCCGTTTACCGTCAGCCAGATGCCGCCATTTTCAAAATGTCCGACAGCGCTCGCCGGGTGGATTGGCCCGATCGGCGCGGAATGGTCGAACGCCTTGCCGATCTCCCACGGGCGGCCCATTTCCCGCATTTTCATCTGCAGGTCGCGGCGGGTCATATCCAGCCCCACGGCATAGCCCCACACATGGCTCAGCGCCTGCTCCAGCGCGATGTTGCTCCCACCCTGGCCGATGACCGCCACCAGCTCAGCCTCATAATGGTAGTTATTCGTCTCGGCGGGATATGCGAGTTCCAGGACCTCGCCATAAGCGGCGGGCACGATGGCGTTGTCCGGCTTGCAGAAAAAGAAAGGCGGCTCGCGGTCGGGGTCGAAGCCCATTTCGCGCGCATGGGCGGCGTAGTTGCGGCCAACGCAATAGACGCGCCGCACGGGAAACAGGGCATCAGAGCCCACGACGGGAACGGCGATGGGATCTTCAGGCGGGAAAACATAGTTCATGGATTGAAAAACCTCGGTTTTAGGTAGGTGTCATGCATACGGGAAACCGGCATGGCCGGGGCGGGATGATTGCGGGGGCGCAATTGCCGTAAGCGGTTGTCGCGGTACTTTCATTCATGGCGTTTCCTGGTTTCCATCCGCCGCGCCTTGAGGCGGAACATTATCCTGACAGGGACCATATAGCGCTGGACGGTATATCTTAGAAATCGTAAATTTGTCTTATCTATATGTTTTTTGGTATGATGGAGGCTCGCCGGCCATGGACTGGACACAAAGGCTGAAACTGCGGCATTTGCAGATGCTGCTCTGCGTCGCTGAAACCGGCAATCTGAGCCAGTCAGCCGAGGCGCTGAACACCACGCAGCCGGCTTTGTCAAAGTGGCTCAAGGATCTGGAGGATGACCTCCAGCTGCCGCTGTTTGAGCGCCATGTGCGCGGCCTGAGGCCGACACCCTATGGCGAGGCGCTGATAGAACATTCACGCCGCATATTGGGGCATCTGGATTGCGCGCGCGACGACATGCGGGCGCTGCATGATGGCGGCGGCGGCCTGGTTACCATCGGCACCTCCGGCGTATCGGCGTCCGATCTCGTGCCGCTCGCCATCACGCGCCTGCTGAAGACAATGCCCAGCGCGCAGGTGCGCGTGCGGGAAGACACGATGGACCGGCTGATCCCCCAGCTGCGGCATGGGGAGGTTGATATTCTGGTGGGGCGCGCGGCGGTTTCCCTGGCCGAGGAGGATTTTCAGGCCGAGACGCTGTATCAGGACCCGGTGGAGTTCGTCGCCGGGCACAAGCACCCTCTGGCGGGGCGCAAATCCGTCAGCTGGGAGGATGTGCTCGCTTATCCATGGATTGTCTGGCCAGAGGGCACGCCCACGCGCAGCGCCCTCAACAATGCGCTGGCCGCCGCCAGGCACACCATGCCGCGCTATTGCGTGGAGTCGAATTCCGCCATCCTCAACATCACCCTGCTGCAGAATTCGGAATTGCTCGGCACGGCCTCGCACCGCGCCGCCATCCGCTTCCAGCGCATGAATTTGCTGCGCATCATTCCCATCTCCTTCACAAGCGGCGCGATGGTGACGATGTATTGGCGCGCCAACAATGAAAACCGGCAGGTGATTGCCCGCGCGCTTGAATGCCTGCGCGCGAGCGTGGTGTAGCCCCCTGCCCCGCGCACGGGAAAATTTGGCTTCTGCCTCGGCAAATCATATGCAACGCGGCTGGCCGCTTCGTGTAGGCTGCACGCCATGACACTGAAAACACAAGAAGATTGGCAATCTCTCGCCGCGTCGGCGCGGCTTCATTCGCAACTCTTCATCGATGGGCGGTTTAGCGATGCCGCCAGCGGCGCGCGGGTTGCAAAGGCGAACCCCGCCACGGGGGAAACACTGGGCGCCTATGCGCTGGGCGAGGGTGAGGATATTGACCGCGCCGTGAACGCCGCGCGGCTGGCCTTCGAGGACCGGCGCTGGGCCGGGCAATCCCCCTCCGCCCGGCGCGAGGTGCTGCTGCGCCTGGCCGAGCTCATTTCGCGGCATGGCGATGAGCTGGCGCTGATCGAATCGCTCGACATGGGCAAGCCCGTGCAGGAGGCCGCGACGATCGACATTCCCGGCGCGGCCGCCGTGTGGCGCTATTATGCCGAGGCGATCGACAAGGTGGCGGATGAGATCGCCCCGGTTGGCGAGGGGAATCTGGCGATGGTCCGGCGCGTGCCGCTGGGGGTTGTCGGCGCCATCATCCCGTGGAACTTCCCGTTCGACATGGCGGCCTGGAAATGCGCCCCGGCACTCGCGGCGGGCAATTCCGTGGTGCTCAAGCCATCGGAGCGCTCGCCGTTCACGGCCCTGCGCCTCGCGGAGCTGGCCCGCGAGGCCGGCTTGCCCGATGGCGTGCTGAATGTCGTAACCGGCCATGGCGGCGGCGCCGGCAAGGCGCTGGCGCTGCATGACGATGTGGATTGCCTGGCCTTCACCGGCTCCACGCGCACCGGCCGGGCGTTGATGGGGTATTCCGGCCAGTCAAACCTGAAGCAGGTGTGGCTGGAGCTTGGTGGCAAGAGCCCGAACCTGATCTTCGCCGACGCCAGAAACCTGGACGAAGCCGCCGCCATGGCCGCTTTCGGGATTTTCTTCAATGCCGGGCAGGTATGCTCGGCGAATGCGCGGCTGCTGGTGGAGCGGCGCATCCAGGCGCAATTCGTGGAGCGGCTGGCCGCGCAGGCCGCCGCCATGCAGCCCGGCAACCCGCTGCATCCGGCCACGAAGATGGGCAGCCTGGTGGATGGCGCGCACCTCGCCCATGTGCTGGGCCATGTGGAGGCGGGGAAAAGCCATGGCCGGCTGGTTGCCGGCGGGGCGGCGGCTCTGGTGCATCCGGGCGGCGCCTTCATGCAGCCGACCATTTTTGACGATGTAGACCCCGCATCGCCGCTCGCCAGGGAGGAGATTTTCGGGCCGGTGCTCTCCATCATTCCCTTCGACAGCGAGGAAGAGGCGATCCGCCTGGCCAATGACAGCATTTACGGCCTTGCCGCCTCGGTATGGACCGCCGATCTCGACCGCGCGCTGCGCGTGGCCGGGCGGCTGCGGGTGGGCACCGTATCGGTGAACACGGTGGACGCGCTCAGCCCGCAGACGCCATTCGGCGGCAACCGGCAATCGGGCTTCGGGCGCGATCTCTCGCTGCACGCGTTGGATAAATTCACGGCGCTGAAAACGGTGTGGGTAAAATATGCGGGCTGAGCCCGCCGCCAGGCCGCGCGCTCAGGGCTGATAAAGCTCTGGCCGGCGGTCACGCCGGTAGGGGAAAATGGCGCCGGCGCGCTCCAGCATCGCGTGGGAGATATCGGCGACCAGCAGCGCCTCGCCCGCGCCCGCGGCGGCGAGCTTCTCGCCATAAGGGCCGGCGAGGCAGGAGCCGCCCAGGAATTCCAGCCCGTTCTGCGCGCCGGCATGGTTGCAATAGGCGACGAAAAGCTGATTCTCCACCGCCCGCGCGGGGACGATGCGGTCAGGCACGGCGGTGTATTCGGGTGTCAGCGCGGTGGGGATGAGGACCAGCTCCGCCCCTTGCAGGGCGAGGCCGCGCATGGCTTCGGGGAATTCGACATCGTAGCAGATCAGCAGCCCGATCCGCCAGCCGCGATAGGAGAAGAGCGGCGCGAAACAATCGCCGGGGGTGTAGCGCTCATGCTCGAAGGCGCTGAACAGATGCGCCTTGCGGTAATGGCCGAGCAGCCCCCGCGGCCCCATGACGGCGGCGCTGTTGTAGAGCGCATCGCCATCGCGCTCGGCATAGCCGTAGGCGATGGCGATGGCGTTCGCCGCGGCGATCTCGGCGATCTCGCGCATCGCGGCGCCGTCTTGCGGCTCGGCGGCGCTGGCCAGCGCCTCCTTGGTGAGATTATAGCCGCAAAGCCAGCATTCCGGGCAGAGGATGATCTGCGCCCCGGCCATGGCGGCGGCCTTGGCCATGCGGGACAAGGCGGCGAGATTGGCCGCCTTGTCCACCTGCAACCCCTCGCTCTGCCACAGGGCGAGACGCACCGGGCCCTGCCCTACGCCGCCAGCCTGGTGGATTTTGGCGACATCCTGCGGGCCAGGAAGTAGTAGACCGGGCTGATGACGCAGATCCCCACGATCCAGGAAATATCCACGCCGTTCAGGGCCGTGGCGATCGGGCCGGTATACATGGCGGTGGATACGAAGGGCAGCTGGATGGCGATGCCCAGGATGTAGCAGAAGATCGCCACCTTGTTGAAGCGCCCATACACGCCGCCCTCGGGCGTGAAGAAGGCGGCCACGTCATAGTCGCCATGGCGGACGAGATAGAAATCCACCAGGTTGATGGCCGTCCACGGCACCAGCACATAGAGCAGGAGCAGGATGAAGTTGGTGTAGTTGGTGAGGAAGTTGCCCGCCGCGAACAGCGCGATGACCAGGCCGATGACGGTGATGGCGACCGCCGTGACGGCGCGCGCCATCGCCCCCGCCTTCCAGCTTGGGGAGAAAGTGTGGATGAGCGTGATGGTGGAGAGCACGCCGCAATAGAGGTTCATGGCGTTGGTGCCGGCGATGCCGACGGAGAAGATGACGACGATGGGCACCGCCGCCGCGCCGGTGAAGGTGGTGAGCCCGCCCACCGGGTCGCCATTGGCGGCGACGAGGCCGAGCAGCGCGCCCAGCAGCATGGGCAGGATGGAGCCGAGCGAGCAGCCCCAGTAGGAAGCCCAGAAGGCCGGCACGGCGCCCGTGTCATGCGGCATGTAGCGCGAATAGTCCGACACGTAGGGCGCATAGGCGATCTGCCACAGCGCGCCGACGGAGACCATGCTGAAGAAGCCAGCCGTGCTGTAGCTGTTCATGTGCAGGAAGTTCGCGGGCAGGCCGTGGATGAACACGATCCACCCGAACGTGACCACCAGGGCGAGGCCCGATGCCCAGGTGAGGAAGCGGGCATAGGCGTGGATGAGGTCGTGCCCGAAGATGGTGGCGATCACGCTGATCACGGCGATGAAGATGATCAGCAGATGCTCGTTGACGCCGGGCATGATGGTGAAGAGCGACTGCCCGCCCAGCACGATGTTGGAGGCGAGGAAGCCGACATACATGATGATGACGATGCCCACCACGAGCACCGCGCCGATTGTGCCGAACTGGCCGCGTGTCTGCACCATTTGCGGCACGCCAAGCTGCGGCCCCTGCGCCGCGTGCAGGGCCATGAAGATGGCGCCGACGAGATTGCCCAGCGCGATGGCGCCGAAGGAGCTCATGAAGTCCAGCTTGAACACCGTGGTGGCGAGCGCGCCGGTCACGATGGTCAGCATCATGATGTTGGAGCCGAACCAGATGGTGAACAGATCGCGCCATGTGCCGTGGCGCTGGTCGGTGGGGATCTGGTAGATCGTGTGTTGCTCTATCTTGACCGGTTGTTCAGTGTCTATGCTCGCCATGGGCTCATCCTCTAGACTGGTTGCCGCGCCAAAACAGCGCTGATGTTGAAAGGCAGAAGCTCGGCCACTTCGCGACGGAAGGGCAGTGCGTCGGGGTCTGGCGCCGTATCCAGCTCCTCGGCGTAGCGGCGCCCGCTCCACACCGCGGCGGCGATGGTGCCAGGCGCCAGCGCGTCGCCTATCGCGGTCGCGCTGAGAATTCCGGCATCCCGCCACTGTTCAGATTTATCCAGCAAGGCGCGCGCCAGGCCATGCGCCGGCAGCCGCGCGCTCACCAGCACCAGGGCGGCGCAGCCGGCATGTTCGGTGCGCCCGGTATAGGTGCAGGCCAGCACCGCCGCCCCGCCCCCCGCCTCGCGCAGCACGCGGTGCGGGCGGATGGCCACGCCGCGCTCAATGAGCCGGGCCTGGATGCGGTGCTGCTCCATGGTGTTGCGCGTCCAGCTTGAGGCCTCGGCCGCGGGGGTGACGAGCGTGACCCGATACCCCTCCCCCGCCAGCAGTTCCGCCAGCACGCCGCCCATGTAGTAATGGTCATCGTCATAGAGCAGCACATCGCGCGCGGCTGGCCGCATGCCCGCCATCAGATCGTCGGGGGTGAAAATCTCGGCATCGCCGAGCGGCGCGGGAGAGAGCATGTTGCGGGCCACCGTGTCGCGCCGCCAGCGCGCGCCCGTGGCCAGCACCACATGCGCGAAGCCGAAGCCCAGAATATCATCCGCGCTCAGCTCGCTGTCATAGAAGATTTCGACATTCGCCATGGTGGCGAGCTGCCCGGCGCGATAATCCGCCACGCGCCCCCAGGCCGCGAGGCCGGGCAATTTGCGCTCTTGCGCCAGCCGCCCGCCCAGCACCGTGCCGCGCTCGGCCAGCGCCACGGCATAGCCCCGCCGGCCAAGCATCATCGCCGCCTCCAGCCCCGCGGGGCCAGCGCCGACGACGAGCACGCGGGCCTCGCTCTGCTTTGGCCGTATATATTCAGGGTGCCAGCCGCGCCGCCATTCCTCGCCCATCGCCGGGTTCTGCGTGCAGCGCACGATGGAGGCCGTATGGTCGCCCGAGACGCAGATGTTGCAGCCGATGCATTCGCGAATATCCTCGATCCGGCCTTGGCGAATCTTCTCCGGCAGAAACGGGTCGGCAATCGAGGGGCGCGCCGCGCCGATGCAGTCCAGCACGCCCTGGCGGATCATCCGCACCATCGTATCGGGCGAGGTGAAGCGCCCCACGCCGACGACCGGCTTGCTCGTGAGCTGCTTGACCCCCAGCACGAACGGCTCCTGATACGCCTCCTCGGCGAAGCGGGAGGTCTGGCTGTCATTATCCCAGCTGGAGAGCGTGAGGTCCCACAAATCCGGCAGCTCGGCCAGATGCGCGATCACCTCGCGCGCCTCGGCGGCGTGCAGGCCTTCCTCGCCGATCATCTCATCCATCGAGATGCGGCAGGCCACACCCATCGTGTCGCCCACCGCGTCCTTCACGTCCTCTATCAGTTCCTTCAGCAGCCTGGCGCGGTTTTCAAGTGTGCCGCCATATTCGTCGGTGCGCGTGTTAAAGCGGCGGGAGAGAAAGAACATCGGCCCGCCAAACAGCTTGCCGGCATAGACATAGACGATATCATACCCCGCGCGCCTGGCGCGCAGCGCCGCGTCGCGGTGCCATTTGCGCAGATCGCGAATGTCCGCCTTGTCCATCGCCCTGGCCTGGACCGGATCGTTGAAAACGCTGAACACGGGAAGATCCGCCGGCCCGATGGGGATTTCGCGGGAGTAGAGATTCGGCGCGTTCATGCCGTTATGGCAGAGTTGCAGGCCGGCCAGCGCGTCATATGCATGAATGGAGTCCGCGATGCGCGCCAGCATCGGCACATCCTGCTCGCTCCACACGCGCAACTCTATGAAAGGGCAGATCTCGGCGCTGGGGTGAATTTCCGCCTGCTCGGAACACACCACACCCCAGCCCCCCTGCGCCTTCACGGCGCGCATGGTCGCCAGAGCCGAGGGGTCGCGGTAGCCCATGCCGTTGCAGTGCGGCACCTGGAAAAACCGGTTTTTCGCAACCACAGGGCCGATGCGGACAGATTCGAACAGAATATCGTAGCGCGGGTCCCCCGGCACGGCAGCCACTCCAAATTATTGTTAACGCCTTCGTTAGCTTCAAAATACACGAATTCCATTTTCTGTTGCATAGAAAATTCCGAGGCGGTTCAGCGTCTTTCTCTGTGCAGATGAACAAATGGAAAGCATTGACCACGCGGGTAAGCCCAAGTAACGGGCAAAGGCCATGCTTTCCCCTCGGGCCGGCCCGCGTTAACATGCGGGGCGCTTTAATTCTGTGAATTGCGAGCCATGCACACGACGCCAGAAACCCTGGCCGCGCTTGCGGCCTTTCCAACAATCAGCGCCGATGGCAACGCGGCGCTGATCAGCTACGCCGCCGGGCGCATCAGCGCGGCGGGCGGGCGGATTCATATAATGGCCGGGGCGCTGCCGGGAAAATTCAACCTGCTCGCGAGTTTTGGGCCGCATACGGGCGCTGGCCTCATCCTCTCCGGGCATAGCGATGTTGTCCCCGTGCAGGGGCAGAGCTGGACGAGCGACCCCTTCACGCTCACCCAAAAAGACGACCGGCTATACGCCCGCGGCGCCAGCGACATGAAGGGCTTTCTCGCCGCCATGCTCACCGCCGCCGAGCGCATGGAGCAAAAACGCCTCACCCGCCCGCTGCATCTGGCCTTTTCCTATGATGAGGAAATCGGCTGCGTCGGCGTGCGAGACCTGCTGGCGCGGCTGCAGGCGGAAAATTTCCAGGCCCAGGGCTGCATCATCGGCGAGCCGACGGAAATGCGCGTCATCACCGGGCATAAGGGCAAGCTCGCCGGTTGCATCTGCTGCCGGGGCATTCCCGCGCATTCGGCCAACCCCGCGCTTGGCTGCAACGCCATCAGCCTCGCCGCCGCGATGGTGCGCGAGGCCGAGGCGCTGCAATCCTGGCTCCAGGCCAGCGGCGCGCGCGATGCGGCCTATCCGTTCCCCGCCAGCAGCGTGCATATCGGCACCATCGCGGGCGGCACCGCGCTCAATATCGTGCCTGAATATTGCAGGATGGAGTTTGAAATAAGGTCGCTGCCGGCGGATGACCCGGCGGCGCTGGTGGCGCGGCTGCGCGCGGCTGCGGCGCGGGTTGTGGCCGCCGCCGGCAAGGGCGAGATCGGCATCGAAATCACCAACACCTATCCGGGCCTGAACACGCCAGAGGAGTCGCCCCTAGCGCAAGCGGCGCTGCGGGCGGCGGGCACGGCGCTGGGGAAAATCGGCTTCGGCACCGAGGGCGGCCTGTTCGGCGAGGCGCTCGGCCTGCCCGCCATCGTCTGCGGGCCAGGCAGCATAGACCGCGCGCACAAGCCGGACGAATATGTGACCACCGGCGAGCTCGCGGCCTGCGACGCGTTTCTGGACCGGATGATCGCGACGCTGTGCTAAGAGATTGTTCTAACAGTCCCTGCAAAAAAATTAAAGTTTTTTGGGGTCTGGCCCTTTTTTGCAAAAAAGGGCCAGAATCTTGGGGAGCTTTTTATAAAAAGCTCCCCAAACCCCGCAAAAATTTTTAATAATTTCAATCGGATTTACCCGCAAGGCGGGTCAATCCAACGTCATCGCACGCTAGCGCGTGCCGGGCAGCGGCTTGCCCAGCAGCAGCTCGCGGCACAATTCCATGAAGGCCTCCGTCGTCGGCGTGCGGCGCACCCCCTTCAGCGTGGCGATGCCATAATGCAGCGGCGCCAGCCATTCCTCCAGGGTGAGGTAAACCAGCTTTCTGCCATCCAGCGTGGAGAGGTTCTTCGGCTGCGCATTGGCCAGCCCATACCCCTCGCCGCGCGCCACCAGGCTGCGGATCACGTCAATATACGGATAACGCCCGGTGATGTTGGGGCTGACGCCCGCCTGGCGGAACAGGGAGAGGAAATAATCCCGGCTGATCGGCAGGTCGAGCAGCAGGAAATTATCCTCCTCCAATTCCTTCAGCGTCACCGCGCGCCGGCGGGCGAAGCGGTGGCCCGCGCCCACGAACGCATAAGGCTGCAATGGCGCCAGGGGCTGAAAGTCAAAATCCGGCGGAATGTTCATGTCATAGGTCAGCAGCATCGCGATGCGCCCCACGCGCAGGGCTTCGAACAGTTCCGTCTGGTTGCCCGCCACCGCGTTCACCCGCGCCTCCTCATGGCGCTGGCGGAAGACCGAGAGCAGCTCGGGAATCGCCAGCGGGAACAGGGTGGAGAGGCAGCCAATATCCAGCGGCCCCGCCACCCGCGCCGAGATGACGGACGCAGCGCTCTGCAATTCCTCAGCCTGCAGCAGCAACGCCTTGGCCTCGCGCAAAAAGCGCTGGCCCTCCGCCGTGAGCGAGAGCCCCTGCGCGTGATGGCGGATGAAGAGCTGGATGCCAAACCCCTCCTCCAGCGCGGTGATGGCCGAGGAAATGGATGGCTGCGAGATGTGCACGCGCTCCGAAGCGAGGGTTATGCTGCCCGTCTCGGCGGTGGCGACGAAATAGCTGATCTGCTTCAGTGTGAAACGCATGGCTGATTTATAAATTTTCAAAGCAAGATGTCAAAATATTATATTTTACAAAAGCAGCGGCGGCGGCGACACTCCGGCACCCACAGGAGCCTCATGCATGACCTTTTCCCTCGCCGCCCGCTGCGCCCGCACCGGCCAGTTCGCCGCCGCCGTCACCTCCTCCTCGCCCGCCGTGGCGGCGCGCTGCGCCTTTGCCCGGGCCGGGCTGGGCGCCGCGACGAGCCAGAACGTGACCGACCCGCGCCTGGGGCCGCTGATGCTGGCGCATCTGGGCCAGGGGATGAACGCCGCGCAGGCGCTGCGCGCCGCGCTGGCGGCGGCCACGTTTCCTGAATACCGGCAGCTCACCATCATCGACGCCGCCGGCGGCACCGCGCTGCACTCTGGCGCCAAAACCCTTGGCGTGCACGGCGCGGCGCAGGGGGATAACGCCGTTTCGGCGGGCAACCTGCTGGCGAACCCCGACGTGCCGCGCGCCGTTGTCGATGCGTTCATGGCGAGCGACCCGGCGGAGGAGCTGGGGCGCCGCGTGATCATGGCCATGCAGGCCGGGCTGGCGGCGGGCGGCGAGGCTGGCCCCCTCAAATCCGCCGGGCTGCTGGTGGTGCACAAGGAGGCCTGGCCCATCGCCGATTTGCGCGTGGACTGGCACGACGCGCCGCTGGGCGAACTCGCCGCGCTCTGGGCCCTGTGGCGGCCGCAGATGCATGATTATGTCACCCGCGCGCTCAACCCCTCGGCCGCGCCGTCCTACGGCGTGCCGGGCGATGAATGATCAATCCCTGTAGCACGGATCAAGCCCAGCGCACATCTGGCTGAAATGCGCCTCGGGGAAGTCCTGATCATCCTCCCAGGAGCGGGCGGTTTTCTCGGCCACCTCGTCGCCCAGCACGCGCAGCGGGCGCGCGCTGCCATAGGCCAGCAGCAGCGTGCGGGCGGCGCGCTCAAAATGGTAGAGCAGGTCGAACACCTCGGCCGCGCCGCTGCCCGTCACCATCAGCCCGTGGTTGCGCATCAGCAGAATCTTCCTGCTCCCCAGCGCCGCCGCCAGCCGCTCGCCTTCGGCCTGGCTGTCGGCAAAGCCGCCATACGCATCGTCAATGGCGATGCGGTTGAAAAACCGGGCCGAGACCTGGTCAATCGGCAAAAGCCGTGGATCCTCCAAGGCCGAGAGCGCGGTGGCGTAGGTGGGGTGCACATGCATCACGCAGCGCGCCTGCGGCAAAAGCCGGTGCAGCGTGCCATGAATGGCCCAGGCCGTGCTGTCGATCCCGGCGGGCAGATCAGCCTCGCTTGCGTCCAGCAATGCCAAGTCTGAAGCGCGGATCGTGGAGAAATCCCGCCAGCGGCGATTCATCAGAAAGCGCCTGCCATCCTGCGAAACCGCGAGGGAGAGATGGTTCGCCACCGCCTCCTGCCAGCCAAGGCGGGCGGCGAGGCGGCAGGCGGCGGCGAGCTGGATGCGCCCCGGCCCCTCGCTCACGCCAGCTCCGCGATCACGTCGATTTCCACCAGCCATTCCGGCCGCGCCAGCGCCACGACGACAAGGCCGGTGAACACCGGATACACGCCCTTCAGCCAGCGCCCGGCAACGCGGTACACGGCCTCGCGGTGGCGGATGTCGGTGAGATAGACGGTGACCTTGCAAATATGCTCCAGCGACGCCCCAGCCTCGCGCAGCAGCAGGTCTATGTTCTGCATCACCTTCTCGGCCTGGCCCGACGGGTCGCCCACGGCCACATTCTCCCGCGTGTCGAGATCCTGCGGCACCTGGCCGCGCAGATAGATCATCTTGCCGGTGACGACAGCCTGGCACAAATCATTGTCCAGCTTCTGCTCGGGGTAGGTGTCCTTCGTGTTGAAGGGGCGAATGCGCTTATGAATCATCAATATCTCCGCGGATTTTTAATTGCCGCCGACTATAGCCCGCACACCCGCTTTCGCTAAATTCGATACTACAAAGCCATTGGTTTGATAAAACCTAAGCAGCCGCGCCCCGGCTGGATCAGATTTTTCTTACCAAACCATGCCTATATTAGATTTTACAAATCCAATGGATAGAAAATTGTTTCTGCCCCTCACGCCTGCCCTTGTGTAGCATCGCCGGCAACTGAAAAACTGAAAAGGGCTGACATTGGTTGAAAAAATAGACGTGCTCGTGATCGGGGCGGGCCAGGCGGGCGTGGCCATGAGCGAGCATCTGGGCAAGGCCGGCATTCCTCATCTCGTGCTGGAGCGCCAGCGCATCGCGGAGCGCTGGCGCACCAGCCGGTGGGACTCACTGGTCGCCAACGGTCCCGCCTGGCATGACCGTTTCCCCAACATGGAATTCTCCGGCTACGGCCCGGACGCCTTCGTGCCCAAGGACAAGGTGGCGGATTATTTCGAGGCCTATGCGGATATGATCCAAGCCCCCATACGCTGCGGCGTGGAGGTGCGCGAAGTCCGCCGCAACGCCGCCGGCCATCCCGGCTTTCTGGCCGAGACCTCGGCCGGCACGTTCGAGGCCGGCTATGTCGTTGTCGCCACCGGCGCC
>JAKBAQ010000270.1 GCA_021808985.1 Pseudomonadota bacterium | reverse complement strand
TGCTCACCGAGGAATGGCTGAAGCGCATACCCAGCTTCACCGCCGTGCCGGGGATTAAGCACGGATTTCGCATCGGCACCGTCACGGCCATCGAATCACTCCCGCTGAGCTGGCGGGCGGCCTGAAATCCGCAACGGGCGCCTTGATGGCGCCCGTTTTTTTTGGCGGTCGCCGCGGCGAGTTAATATTTAACCGAACGAATAAAAATTTTTTGAAATTCTGGCTTTCCGCGCTTTTTGTGGGGAATTTTATTATTTAATTGATCGACTAGTATTGTATGAAAAGCGTGTTGATGGTTACATCCCCGGCAAGGGGCAACGATATGCTTTGGCGAGGAGCGGGTGCATGAGCAGCGGTGAGAGCGGGTTTTTTCTGACCATCAACGGCGCGGCGGTGCCGGCGGCGCGGTCCATGGATGTGGTAAACCCGGCCACCGGCGCGGTGTTCGCGCGGGCGCCCAATGCCGGAGCGGCAGAGCTGGAAGCCGCCATCGCGGCGGCCCGGGCGGCATTCCCCAAATGGAAGGCCACCAGCGCGGCCACCCGGGCCGCCGCGGTGGTCAAGGCCGCCGAAGTGCTGGGGGCGAATGCCGAGGCGCTGGCGCAGATCATGGTCGCCGAGCATGGCCGCCCGGTGGAGCTGTGCAAGCAGGAAATATTCGGCGCGGCTTACTGGATGCAGGCGCTGGCCGGCATCGAGATTCCGGTGGATATCACCGAGGATACGCCGGAGCGCCGGGTGGAGGTGCACCGCGAGCCGTTGGGCCTGGTGGCGGCCCTCATCCCGTGGAATTTTCCGATCCTGCTGGCCGCCTGGAAGCTGGCGCATGCGCTGCTCACCGGCAATGTCCTGGTTCTCAAGCCATCGCCCTTCACGCCGCTGGCCACGCTGAAACTGGGCGCGCTTTTGGCGCCGCTCTTTCCGCCCGGCGTGCTGAACGTGCTCTCTGGCGATGACGCGCTGGGGCCGCTGATGACGGCGCATCCGGCCTTCGCGAAAATCACCTTCACCGGCAGCAGCGCCACGGGCAGGCGCATCATGGCGGCGGCGGCGAAGGATCTGAAGCGCCTGACGCTGGAAATGGGCGGCAATGATGCCGCCATCGTGCTGCCGGATGTGGATGTGGCGAAGGTGGCGCCAAGGCTGTTTCAGGGCGCGTTCATCAACACCGCGCAGGTTTGCGTGGCCACCAAACGGCTCTACGCGCATGAGGCGGTCTATGATGAACTCCGCGCGCGGCTGCACGCGCTGGCGCTGGCGGCCAAGGTGGGGGACGGCGCCGCGCAGGGGACGGAATTTGGCCCCATCCAGAACAAGCCGCAATATGAGCGGGTGCAGGCGATGCTGGCGCAGGCGCGCGCGCAGGGGCTGACCTTGCTGCAGGGCGCGCCGGTGCCCGATGGCGGATATTTTGTTCCGCTGACTCTGGTGGATAATCCGCCGGAAGAGAGCGCCGTGGTGCGCGAGGAGGCGTTTGGCCCCATTTTGCCGCTGCTGAAATATTCTGACCTGGACGAGGTGATCGCCCGCGCCAATGACAGCGAATACGGCCTGGCCGCCACGGTGTGGACGGCGGACATCGCGCTTGGCGAGCAACTTGCGGCGCGGCTTGATGTTGGCACGGTCTGGATCAATGACAATCTCAATTCCTCGCCGGTGACGCCGCTCACCGGCCACAAGCAATCCGGCTTTGGGGTGGAGAACGGCCTGGCCGGGCTGCTGGAATTCACCCAGATCAAGGCGATCTTCATTCCCAAAACCGGCGCGGCCTGAAGATGGGCGCGGCGCGGGTTGCCGGTGGTGTGGCACTGGTCACGGGTGCCTCCAGCGGGCTGGGGCGGCGGTTTGCCGCCTTGCTGGCGGAGTGTGGCTTGGCGGTCGCCGTTACGGCGCGGCGGGAAGACCGGCTGCGCGGGCTGGTGGATGAGATTACCGCGAAAGGCGGCCGGGCGCGCGCCTTTGCGCTGGACGTGACCGACGCCGCCGCCATCACCCGCGTGGTGGCGGAGGTTGAGGCGGCGTTCGGGGTGGTTGACGTGCTGGTGAACAATGCCGGCATCGCCGATGGCGACTGGGCGGTGAAGCTGCCCCTGGAGCTGGTGGACCGCGTTATCGATACGAATTTCCGAGCGCCTTTCCTGCTTTCCTGCGCGGTGGCGGAGCGGCTGATCGCCACTGGAGCGCCGGGGCGCATTGTCAACCTTTCCTCGATGGGCGCCTATGTGGCGGCCCCGCGCACCGCGGCCGCCTTGTATTGCGCCACCAAGGGCGGCGTCTCGCGCCTGACGGAGACTCTGGCGTTGGAATGGGCGGCTTACAATATCAATGTCAACGCCATCGCGCCGGGGCTGTTCCGCTCGGAGATGAGCGGGGCGCATCTGGCGCGCAAGGGCGAGGAGAAGGTGACGGCGTCGTTCCCGCGCAAGCGCGTGGGCGAGGCGGAACAGCTGGATTCCACCCTGCTCTATCTGCTGGCGCCCGGCTCGGAGATGGTGACGGGCGTGACCATCAAGGTTGATGACGCGCAGATGCAGCGCTGAGCGGGGCGCGGGCCTTGACGCCAAATTGAAAATTCATTGAGCGGTTGACGAGTTTTTTGATCCGTCTACCTTGCGGCGACAAAACAAACCATTGCGGGGGAACATGAGCAGCGACCAAGTGTTCGACTATGTGATCGCCGGCGCCGGCGCGGCGGGCTGCGTGCTGGCTTATCGTCTGTCGGAGAATCCGGCAAACCGCGTGGCGCTCATCGAGGCGGGCGGGTCGGACAAAAATCTGTTCATCCAGATGCCCAAGGGTCTCGCCAAGGCGATGACCGACCCGGCCAGGCTGTTCGTGTATGCCGCCGCGCCCGAGAAGGGCAACGCCTTCCGCCCGGAATTCTGGGCGCGCGGGCGGCTGATGGGTGGCTCCAGCTCGGTCAACGGCATGATGTATGTGCGCGGCCAGCCCGCGGAT
>JAKBAQ010000269.1 GCA_021808985.1 Pseudomonadota bacterium | reverse complement strand
GATGTCGGCCGCCGCCGCCATTCCACGGCGGTTTGTGCTCGTGCATGACCAGGATGTGCTGGAGCGGCCGGTTGATGGCAGGGAGGAGAGCATCGCGGTTATCCACCAGAGCGGCTATGCCGGCGAGCCGTTTGACCAGATGCTGGAAACCGCGTTCCAGACCGCCGCCAGCGTGCTCATTCTGCCCGGTGGCGGCGGGTTGAAGGCTGGCCCGATTCTCGCCGTGGCCAATGGGCCGGATGATGTGGCCGTGCGCATAGCCGCCGCGCTGGCCCATGCGGCCGGCGCGCGGCTGGTACGGCTGGATGCCCAGGCCGGCACCGGGGCGCAGGTGCCGGAGGCGCGGCTCATCGTCATCCGGCGCGGCACCTTTGGCGACGCCACGCTGGCGCTCATCGCCGCGCGCAGGAAGACGCCGGTTCTGGTGGTCGACATGGAAGCGGCATGAGCCAGGCGGACACCAGTTTTGACATCGCGGTCATCGGCGCGGGGGTGGTTGGGTGCGCCGCGCTGCGCGAGTTCACCCTCGCCGGGCTGCGCTGCGTGCTCATCGAGCGGGAGGCCGATATCATCTCCGGCGCCAGCAAGGGCAACAGCGCGATTTTGCATACCGGGTTCGACGCCACGCCCGGCAGCCTGGAGCTTGACTGCGTGCGCGAGGGCTACCGGCTGTACCGTGAGATTCACGCGCGGCTGGGCCTGCCGCTGCTGGAGAGCGGGGCCATGCTGGTGGCCTGGAGCGAGGAGGAGCGCGAGAAGCTGCCCGGAATCGTGGCGCAGGCGCACCAAAACGGGGTTGGCGATGTATGCCAGATAAGCGCCGGGGAGGTGCTGGCGCGTGAGCCGGGGCTGGCCGGGAGCGTGAAGGGCGGGGTTTGGATTCCGGGTGAGTCGCTGATCGACCCATGGTCAGCGCCGCTGGCCTATGCGTTGCAGGCGCTCGCCAATGGCGGTGTGCTGCGGCGCGATGCCGAGGTTGCCGGCGGTGATTTCAGGGATGGCGCCTGGACGCTGGCGCTGCGCGGCGCGGCGCCGGTGTGCGCGCGCGTGGTGCTCAACTGCGCGGGGAATTTTGGCGATCTGGTGGAGGCCATCGCCCGGCCGAGCCCGTTCAGCATCACCCCGCGCAAGGGGCAGTTCGTGGTGTATGACAAGCCCGCCCATGATCTGGTGCATGCCATTATTCTGCCGGTGCCCACCGCGCGCACCAAGGGCGTGGTGATAACCCGCACGGCCTTTGGCAACCTGCTGGTGGGCCCCACCGCCGAGGACCAGGCGGAGCGCCGGCTCGCCACCACCGAGGCCGCCAGCCTGCAAGCCCTGCATGAGGCGGGCTGCCGGATGCTCCCGGCGCTGGCGGGGGCGCAGATCACCACCGCTTATGCGGGCCTGCGCCCGGCGACGCAGTTCAAGGATTATCAGATCGAGGCGCTGCCGGAGCGCAACTGGATCACCGCCGGGGGGATACGCTCCACCGGGCTGACCGGGGCGCTTGGCATCGCGCGGCATATGCGCGGCTTGTATGAGCGGCATTTCGGCGCGCTGAGGCCGCTGGCGGACCCGCTCTGGCCGCGTGTTCCCAACCTCACCGAGGCGCTGGCGCGCCCCTATGCGCGGCCTGGGCGCTCGGAGATCATCTGCCATTGCGAGCTGGTGACGCGCGATGAGATCGCCGCCGCGCTCACGGGGCCGCTGGCGGCGGGGTCTATCGGCGGGTTGCGCCGGCGCACCCGCTGCATGATGGGGCGCTGCCAGGGGTTTTATTGCAGCCGCAGGGTGCTGGAGCTTGCCGCGCCACATATTCGGGGGCTGGCCGATGCATAATGTCACCATCATCGGCGCGGGCCCGGCGGGGCTCACCGCCGCGCGCGTGCTCACCCGGGCGGGCATACGCGATGTGCGGGTGCTGGAGCGCAACCCGCACCCGGGCGGCCTGCCCCGGTTTTGCGCGCATCCGGGCTGGGGCGTGTGGGATATGCGGCGCTTCTATACCGGGCCGCGCTATGCGGCGGAGCTGACCCGCCGCGCGGCGGGGGCGGATATTCTCATCAACACCACCGTCACCGCCCTGGAGCCGAACGGGCATGTACGCATCAGCACGCCGGGCGGGGTGGAGGTGTTGCAGAGCCATGTCGTGCTGCTCGCCACCGGTATTCGCGAGCAGCCGCGCGGGGCGAGGCTGGTCTCGGGCACGCGCCCCTGGGGTGTTACCACCACCGGGGCATTCCAGGAAATGGCGCAGGCCGGGCAGACGCCGTTCCGGCGGCCGGTTGTCATCGGCTCCGAGCTTGTCGCCTTCTCGGCCCTGCTCACGGCCCGCCATGCCGGTATCAGGCCCGTGGCCATGCTCGAGCCGGGCCCGCGCATTCTGGCCCGCCGCCCTGGCGGGTTGATCGCGCAGGCGGTTTTTGGCGTGCCGGTGCGCACCCGCACGCGGCTGCTGGAGATACGCGGGATGGAGCGGGTGGAGGCGGTGCTGGTGGAGCGCGATGGGGCGCGTGAGGAGTTGCCGTGCGATGGGGTGATTTTCAGTGGCCGGTTCATCCCCGAGGCGTGGCTTGCGCGCAGCGGCGGCCTGGAGATTGATCCGGCCACGGCGGGGCCGGTGATCGACAATTTCTTCCGCTGCTCGGACCCTGCCTATTTCGCCACGGGCAACCTGCTCCGCCCGGTGGAGCATGCGGGGTTCGCGGCGTTGGAGGGGGCGCGCGCGGCGGAGCAGATTCTGCGCGCCCTGCGCGGCGAGCTGCCGCCGCCGCAGGGGGCTGTTCGGGTTATCCCCGGTGGGGCGATGCGCTATGTCTATCCGCAGCGGGTCATCGCGCGGGAGGATGAGCTGGTGCGGCTTTATGGGCGGGCGCGGGAGGCGCATAGCGGGCGGCTGCGCGCCATGGCCGATGGGGCGGTGGTTTTTGAGCGGCGTATCAATGTTCTGCCCGAGCGCCGGATCGGCATTGCGCTGCCGGGCGAG
>JAKBAQ010000043.1 GCA_021808985.1 Pseudomonadota bacterium | reverse complement strand
TTTCAGCCCGTGGGCGGTTGTGCGGTTCGTCAGCAATGGCGGGTGCAATGTAAACATTTATCGGTTCTGCGGGGCTACGCCGTTATGTAGTGTGAGGCACACGGAACATCCTGAAAACAGCCCGGCGCGTTTTGCCATGCTCGGCGGCGGGGTGGGCGGCTGTGGCCGGAAAAACAACAATATCGTCCTGGAACAGATACAGAAGGGTAATATGAAGCGCAGAGAGTTTGGATGGCTGGGCGCGGTGAGCGCGGCGGCGATGGTGGCCGGGCTTGGCCTGCCCGCGCGGGGGCGGGCGGCGTTGAGGCAGGCGGATGCGGACAGGCTGAAAGGCGAACTGACCCCCGTGGGCGCAGAGCGCGCCGGCAATGCGGATGGGTCTATCCCCGCCTGGACGGGGGATGCCCTGCCGCTGCAGGGCGCGGGCCCGTGGGGGTTGATGCCGGATTTCTTCGCCGATGACGCCAAGATCATCAGCATAGATGCCGGGAACATGGCGCAATATGCCGGCAGGCTCTCGGAGGGCATGAAGCTGATGCTGAGCACATGCCAGGATTTCCGGATGGATGTCTTTCCCACGCACCGCACCGCCATCGCCACGCAGGAGGTTTATGACAACGCCTATATCAACGTGACCAGCACCACAGCCGCATCCGGCGGCTCGCGGCTTGGCTTCTCCGGTGCGTTCGGGGCCATTCCGTTTCCGATTCCTGACCCGTCGGACCCGTTGGAGGCCGGCGCTCAGGTTATCTGGAACCACTCCTGCCGCTGGTTCGGCGCGTACCAGACGCGCAATCTTTCCACCTGGACGATGATCGACGGCCAGCTGGTGCTGGCCACTGGGTACAAAACACAGCAGGCCTGCCCTTATTATTATCCGAACGGCAACCGCCAGACCTATGATGGCGATCTGCGCCTGTTCAGGGTGATGAATCTCGGCCCGCCGCAGGATAAGGGGCAGGCTTATCTCGAGATCAACACCACCAACCCGCTCACCAATCCGACCAAGATATGGGAGTATCTGGTGGGCCAGGGGCGGGTGCGGCGCGCGCCGGAGTTGCAGTATGATACGCCGGAGACGCAATCCACCGACATTATCAATTACGATGAAACCTATCTCTTCTACGGCGCGCAGAATCAGTATGACTGGAAGCTCATCGGTAAGCGGGAAGTCTATATCCCCTACAATAATAACAAGTTGTTTTTGCAGACGCCGCAATCGGCCATGCTGCCGCAATTCGTGAATCCGGATTTCGTGCGCTGGGAGCTGCATCGTGTCTGGGTCGTGGAGGCGACGCTGCATCCGGGCGAGCGCAATGTGCTGGCGCGGCGGCGCTTCTATGTGGATGAGGATAGCTGGACCATCGCGCTCTATGAAGCCTATGACGCCAAGGGCAGGATCGTGCGCGTGGGCAATTGCATGTTCGAGGTGCGCCCGGATATTCCAGCGACCATTTTCGGCTCGGGCGTGCATTACAATGTCTATGCCGGTGAGTATGTGGTGGAGGATGGGCCGTGGAACGTGACGCCGTATGACGAGCCTTATTTGATGACGCCGATTCCGGACAGCCGGTTCAATCCGCAATCACTGGCGACAAATTCACAATATTAGAGATTGTTTTGACAGTCTCTGCAAAAAAACTAAGAATAATTTTCAAAAGTTTTTTGGGGTCTGGCCCTTTTTTGCAAAAAAGGGCCAGAATCTTGGGGCGCTTTTATAAAAAGCTCCCCAAACCCCGCAAAAATTTTTAATAATTTCAGTTTTTATAAGAGAAAACGTTTAAGCCGTTCTCTTGGAACGGGCCTCCGGCGGGAGGCACGTTTGCTTTTCGCGATCCGGTGCGTCTCACGTCTTCAGATATCGCCGCGCCAGCAGCGCTTTTTGCAGTTCCGTGGCGCCGGCATAGACACGCTGCACCCGCGCGGCGGAGAACATGCGCGAAATTGTCATCTCCTCCACGAAACCGGCGCCGCCCCAGAATTGCAGGCAGGTGTCAAGCACACGGAATTCCATCTCCGGCATGAAGATTTTGAGAATCGAGCTGTCGGCGTCGGTGAATGCGCCGGCGCGGTATTTGCGCACAGCCTCGTTCAGCAGCGCGCGGCCCAGGGTGATGTCGGTTTCGACATCGGCCATCTTGAACTGCGTGTTCTGGAAATCAATCAGCCGCTGGCCGAAAATCTTGCGGTTGCGGACATATTCCAGGGTCAGCGCGAAGGCGGCCTCCGCGGCGCCCTGGCTGCGCGCGCAGATTTGCAGCCGGTCCAGCGAGATGACCGGCAGGAACATTTTCAGCCCTTGGCCTTCCTCGCCCAGCAGATTTTCCGCCGGAACGCGGACATTGGTGAAGAAGATTTCCGCCGTGTCGCCGCCCGGAAACCCGGCGGTTTTCAGCATCCGGCGCTCCACACCTGGCGTGTCGCCCGGGACCAGCAGGATGGACATGCCGGCTCCGCGCAGGGAACTGTCCGTTTTCACCACCGCGTAGATCAGCCCCGCCTTGCCGCCGTTGGAGATGTAGGTTTTTGAACCGTTGATGACGTACTCATCGCCATCGCGCACCGCGCGGGTGCGGATCGAGGCGGCGTCGCTGCCGGAGTCTGCTTCGGTCAGGGCCATGCACTGGATGACATCGCCGCGCAATATGCCGGGAAACCAGCGGCGCTTCTGCGCCTCGCTGCCGTAGCGGATCAGGAACATGGTGGTCATGTCGCCGTTCAGGCAGGAGCCCAGCGTGGCGCCGGCCGGGGAGCGGCCCAGCTCCTCGGAGATGACGCACAGGGCCAGAGGGTCTGCTCCCGGGCCGCCATGCTCTTGCGGAATCGCGATGCCGAGCAGCCCGGCGCGCCCGGCATCGTGCCAGAATTTTTCATCCGTGCCGTTTGCCAGCTGCCGCAGCCGCGGCTCCACCTCGCGCTGGAAAAAGACCCGCACCGTGTCGCGGAACATTTCCAGCTCTTCACCATAGGTTCCACTCATGTCCGTTTCCTTGCCAGGCTCAGCCGCGCGCCAGAAGCAGCGGCAATGTATCCAGCGTGCGCAGCACGTTGAGCGGCCGGTAGCGGGGGGCGCCGGCAAGCTCGATGCGGGCGAAGCGGTCCAGCAGCACATCGAACAGGCATTTCACCTCCAGCCGCGCGATGTTGCGCCCCAGGCAGAAATGCGGCCCCGCGCCGAAGCCCAGATGCGCCCGGCCGGGCCGCCCGGGGCGGAATTCAGAGGCTTCTTCCCATGCCGCGGGGTCGCGGTTGGCGGCGCCCAGCATCACCTGAATCTTGACCCCCTCGGGGATGGTGAAGCCGGCGAATTCCACCGGCTGCGCGGTGGTGCGGTAGATTGACTGCACGGGGCTTTCCAGCCGGAGCGCCTCGTCAAAAATCGGCCCGAGCAGGGTGCGATCAGCGCGGGCGGCCTGCCACCATTGCGGGGCTTGCGCGAGCAGGCGCAGCATTGTGCCGATGGCGCTGATGGTGGTGTCCATCCCGCCGCGGATGAGTGTGCGCAGCATTGGCCCGGCGCTGCCCGGGGGCAAATCTCCCGCCGCCTCCGCCGCGAATACGGCGGCGCCGAAGCCGCCCGGGCGCATGGCCTCCCGGGTTTGGTTGTGGGCGAACCAGTCTGATATAGTCTCGGATTTTTTCAGCGACTCTTCGAACAGCGCGTTGCGTGGGCCGGCCGCGTTGAAGCTGTGGTTGCCGGCGATGATGAGATTCTCCCGGTGCAGCTCCACGCCCAGCGCGCTGGTGAAGGCGGTGAGCACGAACGGCTCGGCGAGCGCGGCGACCCCGTCGGCCTGCGGCCCCAGAGTGTCGCAGAGCGTTTGCGCCACCTGGCGGAATGCCGCTTCCCATCCCTTGATGATGCCGGGCGCGACGATCCGGTTCATTGCCTGGCGCACCTTGTCATGCTCAGGGGGGTCCACTTCCGCGATCGGCCCTTTTGGCCGCCAGGAATCCGGCTTGCGTATGTCTGACAATCCGACGCCGCCGGAGGAGATGAACCGCGTGGGATTTTCGAGCACCGCGCCCACCGCCTTGTAGCGCGCCACCATGCATGTGCCGTAGCGCTCCAGCCAGGCGATTTCGCCCAGCCCGCGCAGCGCCTCTTGCAGCGGGTAGGGGGTGAGGATGTTGTTCAGATCGTACGGGTCCAGCGCGCTCACCGCCATGCCGGCTGGCGCCTTCAGCACTGCCGCATCCATCGCTGTTTCTCCCTCATCCGCGCCGTGTGCCATGTTGCCTGATTCCGGCTTACTGCACGCCCCCGGGTGGCGAAATAGATAATTCTTTACAGGCCGGATATGGAAATGTAACTCTCCCGGCCAAGCATAAAATGTCGGAGGAACCATGGCCAGGCCACGACTCAATGAGGAAACAGCCAGCACCATTCTCGCGGATATCGAGGCGCGGACGCGCGCGGGCGGCGGCCTCCAGGCGGCTTGCCGCGCCGTGGGGCTCTCCGTGCCCACCTATTACCGCTGGCGCACGGCCTTGCGCCGCCGCCAGGGGGAAGCGCCGGTCAACACCGCCGAGGCCATTCTCAGCGCCGCGAAAACGCTGTTCCTGCGCGATGGATATGGGGTGAGCCTGGAGAGCATCGCGCGCGCGGCGGGGGTGACGCGGCAGACGCTCTATAATCTGTTCGGCGGCAAGGAGTATCTGTTTTCCGCGGTGGCCAGCTCCATCTATCAAAATCTGGCAAGCCCGGTCATGGTCATTGAGCGCGAGGCGGATTTTCCCACCGTGCTCGCCGCCTATGGGCGTGAGTTCGTGCGCATCGCGCTGGATCCTGAGAATATCCGCCTGCTGCGCATCAGCATGGCGGGGGATAGCGAGATACCCAACCTCACCCGTCTGGCCTATGCCTGCCGCGCGGCGCATCTGGTGCCCACGGTTACCGACCATGTTGCCCGCTATCTGCGCAGCCAGATCGCGGCGGGGGTGATAGAGCCGGTTGATCCGCTGATCGCCGCCGAGATGTTCATGGGCGCGCTGGCCGGCAACACGCGCAACCGGGCTTTGGTGGGGGCGGTTTATGATACGCCGCAGCGCCTGGAACAATTGCTGCAGGCCACCATCAGCCTGTTCGTGCGCGGCCTGGGCTATCGGGGGCCGGCGCAATCCGCCCCCTTGCGCCTGAGCGCCTGAGCTACCAGCGCTGGCGGAACTGGAACAGCTCCGCCCGGCGTTGCAGCGCCGCCTGGCGCGCCGTGGCATCCAGCACCGGCGTGGGAGCCGGCAGATGTGCGCGCAATTCGGCGAATTTGACGCGCCGGACAACGGGTTGCGGGAATTCCGGCGCGTGCCAGCGCCACATGACCGCGCCCTCGCGCCAGCCTGCCGTGTCCAGCCAGTTTGGCACGCCGGGGTCGCGCGTGCTCACCACGAAGCGGACCCGGCCATCGGCGTCCAGCTGGGCTTCGTGGCCGTTCAGCGAGGATTGGTGGGTGATGAAATCAAACGCGCTGAAGAACGGATCGGTGACTTGCACGCTCCAATAGCGCGGGTTGCGCGGCAGGGCGCTCTCCAGGATCAGCGCCTCGTCGGGGCCGATCTCGAACAGGCCTTGATAGTAGAGCTGGTCTTTCAGCCCGCCATTTTCCTTGAAGGATTCAGGCTCCAGCCGGTTCACCAGGCCCCGCTCGCGCAGCCGCTGCACGTAGCGCAGGAGAAATTCGTTCATCGCGGTGGCGAAGCGCAGCATTTTCGCCTCGCGCGCCGCCAGATCCTCCGGGGGGGCTGGGTCCAGCCGGAAGATCGCGCAATCGCCGTCACGCTGGGCGGAATGGGAGATGACACGCCGCAGGGTCAGCCCGGTGGCTTCGGGATGCAGCGCGTGCCAGCGCCCGGCATGGCCAGCTGGGCGCTCGCGGCTGAGCAGGAATTCATAGACCTGCTGGTCATTCACCGGTTCGGCCAGCAGGTCGATCTCGCCCAGCGGCGCGCCATGCACCTCGCCGGTGTTCGCGCCGTTGCGCCGCTGCATGATGGAGGTGATGTCCTCGCTGCCGCGCCGCCCGGTGATCTGGTACACGCCGCCGCTCTCCACCGGGGCGAAGGAATAGATGGTGTCAGGGTTGGGCGCGCCCCAGGGGAACAGCACGCCGGTATGCGGCACCCAGTTGGGCCGCGCCGGGTTGGTGACGAAAAGCTGCGTATAGGCCTGGGAAAAAATCATCGCGGCCTGGCGCCGGTAGGCCGGATACAGGGCTGGCGGGGGGAATTGGACCGCGGCGGCTGCATCCTCCGCCGCGCGCCAGAAGGCCGCATAATCCCCAAACCGCTCATCCTTCATTGACTGCCTGTCCTTCATGTTCATTTCGCGACATAGCCGCCATCCACCGGCATGACCGTGCCGGTGACATAGGAGGCGGCATCGGAGACCAGCCAGAGCACCGCCTCGGCGATTTCAGCCGGGGCCGCGATGCGCCCGGTCGGGGTCGCGGCCTCTATGCGGGCGCGACCCTCCGGGGTTGATGCGCTGCTTAGCATCGCCGTCATCACCGCGCCGGGGGCCACCGCGTTCACGCGGATGTTCTGTTGCGCATAATCCAGCGCCGCCGCCCGGGTGAGCCCGGCCACGCCGTGCTTGCTCGCCACATAGGCGGCCATTGAGGCGAAGCCGACCAGCCCACCGGCCGAGCAGGTGTTGACGATCGCCCCGCCGCCGGCGGCCAGCATCGCGGTGATTTCGGCGCGCATGGCCTGGAACACGGCGCGCAGATTCACGTTGATCACGCGGTCGAACGCGGCGTCGGAAAGCGCCGCCAGCTTGTGGTAATACGGGTTGATGCCGAGATTGTTGAAGGCGATGTCCAGCCGGCCGAAATGCCGTGTGGCGGCTTCCACCGCCGCGGTGATCGCGCCTTCCTCCTCGGCGTCGGCGCGGTGGACCAGCACCTCTGCGCCGGTGGCGCGCAGCGGCGCAGCCAGTGCTTCCATTGCCGCGACGTCGCGCGCCACCAGCGCCACGCGGGCGCCGTTCGCCGCGAACAGGCGGGCCGTGGCGGCGCCGATTCCCCGGCTGGCGCCGATCACGATCGCGGTTTTGTCTTGCAGCCGGGTCATTGGTCTTCGCTTTCATCGGGCATGGCCGGGCTTGGCTCCCCTTTGCGGCGCCAAGCTATAATGCGCCGCCGCCGCGCGAAAACGATTTTGCTTTACATTGTTGCGGCAATGGCGCCGGGTTATCAGCCCGGGGCTTGCCAGCGGCACGCCAGATTTTAAACTCCGGGCAAGAGGAAAAAATTGCGGGAGAGAAACCATGCTGGGGTGGAGCGCGGAACAGCTGATCGCGGAAGCCAGGCAGGAGACGGGACTCGCCGATTTTGGCGACGGGCGGTTTCTCGACGGGCTGCGGCGTCTGGTTGCGGGAATTGAGGCGGAATCGGCGCTCTCGCCGCGCGGGGTGCTCGCGCTGCGTGAGCGCATGCGCCGGCTGTTGCGCAACCAGCTGCGCTTCCGGGCCGACCTTGCCGCGTATCCGGAAATTCTCGAACAGGAGCTGCGCGCGCCGGTGTTTGTGCAGGGGCTGCCGCGTGTCGGGTCCACCAAGCTGCATCGCCTGCTGGCGGAGAGCGGCTGTTTCCAGTCGCTGCTGTTCTGGCAGGTGTATAATCATGCCCGCGTGCCTGGTGTTGCCGCTGGCATGGAGGATCCGCGGCGCGCGGATGCGGTGGAATATATCAGATGGCGTTCGGCGCAGAATCCCAAAACCCTCGCCGGCCATTATGTGGAGGCCAACGAGCCGGAAGAGGAGACTTATCTGCTGGAGTACACATTCTCCAACTACTGGATGACCGGCTATTTTGAAATTCCCGGCTATCTCGCCAGCCTGGCCGATGCCGACCATGACGCCGCGTATCTTTATTTGCGCCAGGCGCTGCAATATCTGCAATGGCAGTTCCACCGCGCGGCGCCGCGCCCCTGGGTGCTGAAATCTCCGCTCAATTTCGGGTTCGAGGCATCCATCGCCAGGAATTTCCCGGATGCCAAATTTCTGGTTCTGCACCGGGACCCGGTGAAGGTTATTCCCTCCGTTACGGCGCTCGCGGGCCAGATGCGGCGCCTTTATTGCCGGGACGAGCCGGATGAGCCGCATTTCGCGGCCTGGGCCCTGCCTGAATATGCCGCCGAGGCCCGGCGCCATATGGCCTGGCGCGCAAGCGCGCCGGCGGGGCAGGTTATGGATATCGGCTATGCCGATATCCAGGACCGGGAGATGGAGATGATGCCTGCTTTGTGCGAATTTCTCGGCCAGCCGCTTACGGTTGACGCCGCCGCGCAGATGCGGGCCTGGCTGGCGAAGAACCCGCAGCACCAGCACGGCGTGCATGAATATTCGCTCAGGCAATCCGGCCTCACGGAGGCGGAGATTCGCGCGGCCTTCGGGCCGTATCTGGAACGGTTCAAAGCCTATTTGGGCTAGCGGATGCTTATCCAGGAGGTATGGGCCATGGCCCGCTGGCGTGGGCGGGGCTATGATCGGCCGGCGGCAGCATGGGCGGTTTTTGATGTGTGGATTTTGTGGTGTGGTTTCGCGGCGGGCTTTTGGCGCGGGGGCGCTGGCGTTGACGGTGGCGTCTGGCGCGGCGGCGAGCGGGCGGCCGCCGGGGGTGGTGGAGCCTGGCTTGTGGGTGAAGGGCGCGGGCGGCGGTGCGCGCACGGTGGCGGTGACGCTGGATGCGTGCCCGGGGTGGTTTGATCCGCGGATTGCCGATGTGCTGGTGGAGAAGCGGATTCCCGCCACCATTTTCATAACGGCGGTTTGGATGCGCTGGAATCCCAAGGGGTTGGCGTATTTTCTGGCGCGGCCGGATATTTTCACGCTGGAGAACCATGGGGCGCTGCATCTGCCGCCGGTGCTGGGGGATGCGCGGGTGTATGGGCTGGCGCCCGCCGGGACGGTGGAGGCGATCCGCGCCGAGGTGCTGGACGGAGCGGCGGCGGTGGAGAAAGTGACCGGGCGGCGGCCGCGATGGTATCGGGGGGCCGCGGGGCTCTACAGCCCGGCGGCGATTCCGGTGATCGAGGCGCTGGGGTTCAAGGTGGCGGGTTATTCGTTGAATGCGGATGCCGGAGCCTCCCTGCCGCCGGCGATGGTGGCGCGGCGGCTTGAGGCGGCGAAGGATGGGGATGTCACCGAGGGGCATATCAACCAGCCGCGCCGGGCCAGCGGGGCGGGGATTGCCGCCGGGCTGGTGGCGCTGCAGGCGGCGGGCGTGCGCTTTGTGGGGCTGGATGAGGCGATGGCCGGGTGATGCCGGCTGCACTGCGCATGAGCGTGACGGCGGACCCCGATGCGCGGGAGCGGGCCGCGCTGGTGGCGGGGCTGGTGGGGTTTCATGAGAATCTGCTGGGGCCAGCCGGAGCGTCGCCGCTGGCCGTGCTGCTGCATGACGCGGACGGCGCGCTGCGGGCCGGGCTTTGGGGGCGCAGCGGGCACGGCTGGTTGTTCATAGAACTCTTGTTCGTGCAGGATGCGTGGCGCGGGCGGGGGCTGGGCGGCAGGGTGCTGGACGCCGCCGAGGCCGAGGCGGCGGCGCGCGGGTGCCATGGCGTGTGGCTGGATACGATGAACCCGGCGGCGCTGCCGTTTTATCTGCGCCATGGGTATGAGAGTTTTGGCGAGCTGCCGGATTATCCGCCCGGCAACCGGCGGGTGTTTTTGCGCAAGCGGTGTGGCTGAAAATAAAAACGCCGGAAACGAGCCTGTGGGCTCATTTCCGGCGCTTCAGGGCATGGCCGTAGGGGGGCTTAGAAGCCTTCGCGCTCGATGCGCTTGCGCTCCATCTTGCGGGCGCGGCGGACAGCCTCGGCGGCTTCGCGGGCGCGGCGCTCAGAGGGCTTTTCATAATGGCGGCGGAGTTTCATCTCGCGGAACACGCCTTCGCGCTGAAGCTTCTTTTTGAGCGCCTTCAGCGCCTGATCGACGTTATTGTCACGAACGAGAACTTGCACTTGGCCGAAAACTCCTAAAAAATGCCCAAAATAAACGGCGAAACACGACCGGGATGGCCGTGTCCGCGAAGATTGGGGCGGCTATAGCATAGATTTGCTGGTAGCCAAATCATTTCTGCTAGACCATTTATGCAGCCATGGCGATTTTGAAAATAGCCCGGATGGGCCACCCCGTGTTGCTGGCCAGGGCGGCGGAGGTTGAGGATGTGGGCGCGCCGGAGCTGCGGCGGCTGCTCGCCGATATGGTGGCGACGCTGAAGGATGCCGGTGGCGTGGGGCTGGCGGCGCCGCAGGTGTTCGCGGGCGTGCGGCTGTTCATATTTTATGTGCCCGAGTCCCGCGCGGCGGGGGGTGTGGCGCTGCCGTTGACGGCGGTGTTCAACCCGGTGGTGACGCCGCTGGGTGAGGAAAGCGAGCTGGGGTGGGAGGGTTGCCTTTCCATACCCGGGTTGCGGGCGGCGGTGCCGCGCTGGCGGAAGGTGCGGCTGACCGGGCTGGGGATTGAGGGCGAGGCGCTGGATATGGTGCTGGAGGGGTTTGCGGCGCGGGTGGCGCAGCATGAGGCGGACCATCTGGACGGGGTGATGTATCCGATGCGGATGCGCGACTTCCGGTATTTTGGCTTTAATGAGGAAATGGACCGGTATCCGGTGCCGCTTCCCGGGGAGGTTTTGTGATGCAGATCGGCGAGGACATGGCGGCGGTGCTGGAGGCGTTGCCGGGGCACGCGGCTTTTGACGGGTGGAATGTGACGGCGCTTGGCCGGGCCCTGGCGGATGCGGGGGAAGCGCCGGAGGATGCGGCGGTGCTGTTTCCGGGTGGGGCGGGGGAGATGATAGAGGCGTTTTTCACCTTCAGCTGCAAGCGCATGGAGGATGCGGCGGGGCGGGCCGACCTGGCCGCATACCGGACGCCAGGGCGGGTGCGGGCGATTGTGAGCCTGTGGTTTGAGCAGAATGCCGGGAACAAGGAGGCGGTGCGGCGCGCGCTCTCATGGCTCAGCCTGCCGGGGAATATGCTCCGGGGGGCGCGGATCAGCGCTTGCATGGCGGATGCGGTGTGGCACGCGGCGGGGGACAAGTCGGCGGACTTCAACTGGTATACCAAGCGGGGGCTGCTTGCGGCGGTATTGACCGCGACGCTGCTGTACTGGGTGAATGACCGTTCCGGCGATGAAGAGGCCGTGCTGTGGTTTTTGGACAGGCGGCTGGCTGATGTGGCGTGGGTCGGCGGGTTGAGGAAGCGCGTTGCGGGCAGGCTGCAGGGGCGGCGCTTTGGCGTGGGGTGAAGCGGAGGGGTGAGGGATGACGGTTTTGATGCATGACATGTCCGTGGGCAGTTTTGTGCCGGTGCTGGAGAGCTTGACGGGGATTCTCGCCAAGGGCGCGGCGCACGGGCGGGAGAAAAACCTGGATCTGGCGGATGCGCGGCTGGCGCCGGACATGTTCACGCTGCGCCAGCAGGTGCAGATTGCCTGTGAACATGCCAGGAGCTGCGTGCTGCGGCTGACCGGGCAGACAGTGCCGGTGTTCGGCTTCACCGAGGCTGGCTTTGAGGAGCTGCAAGCCGGTATCGCCGCGACCATCGCGTTTTTAAAAGGGGTGGATGCGGCGGCGTTCGAGGGGGCGGGGGCGCGGGAGATTGTCATCGAGCTGCCGGGCGATCTGGTGCTCGCGATGAACGGGCTGCAGCTGTTGCAGGCCTGGGCGCTGCCGAATTTTTATTTTCATGTGGTCACGGCCTACGGCATTCTGCGGCATAACGGGGTGAGCATCGGCAAGCGGGATTATTTGAGCCAGCTTGGCCCGATGATCCATCCGCGCGGGGCGGCGCATCTCAGTGGGGCCTGGGCTCAGGGGCAATGACCAGCTCCACCGGCAGTTTGGCGCGTTTTTTGACCCGGTAGGGTTCCTGCGACCAGTAAAAGTCAGCGAGGAGCCAGTGGCGGCGCGGATCTGAGCCCATGACGATGGCGGTGCAGCCGAAGCGGGCGGCTTCGGCGTTGATGCGCTTGGCGGGCGTGCGCGTGGCGGCGACCGTGCCGGTGGCGTCGTGACCGAGACGCTTGAGTTCGGCGATGGCGTCGGCGACGTGGGCGCGTTGCTGGGCCCATTCCTGCTTTGAGGGCAGCAGCCAGGGATTGGGGAAGCCGAGCGAGACGCCCCAGATGCGCGCGATGGAGATGATGTGGATTTTGCCGCCGCGGGCCGCCATCGCGCTGGCTTGCGCAATGGCGGCCTTGCTGAAGGGTCTGCCTTCGGAGGCCAGGAGGATGCTAGTCACCGGCGGCTATGTATATGCCTTGCGAGGCCTTGATGCGGGGGTTTTCAATGTAGGTGCGGTACCAGTAGAAGGGCAGGTAGGCGAAGAGGGTGGCCCAGCCCAGCCAGTAATACAGCCGGGCGCCGCCCATGGCTGAATAGATGTAGCCGCCATACGACCAGATGATGAAATAGAAGGCGGCCATGGCGAGGGCGACCCATTTCATGAATTCAGGCAGCTTGAAGGGGCGTTTGGCGTCTTTTTTGTCCTGGCGGAGGAGGAAATAGCCGATGAGGACGGGGATGAAGGAGGCGGTGTAGCCGACATTGGAGAAGGTGTAGATTTGCACCGCCCCGCCCATGAAGACCACGATGAGCGAGCAGAACACGTTGAAGCCCATCGCGTTGGCGGGGACGCCGTGCTTGTTGAGCTTTTGGAAGAAGCGGGGGAATTCCCCGTCCAACGCCATTTGGTAGAGGGCGCGGCCGGAGCCCATGATGGCGTTGAGGGCGGAGAGCGCCAGGGCGATGATGAGCATGCCGGCGATCAGCCAGTCCAGCGCGCCGCCGATGCCGGGGAAGAGCTTGCTGGCGAAGGTGACGAAGATGGCCTTGGGGTCTGCCAGGGCGGAGTTTGAGAGGGCCTTGGCGCCGAGCACGACGACGAAGGCGATGGGCACCAGCGTGTAGATGAAGACACCGTAGCCGCCTTCGAGGTTCAGGGCGATTTTGGCGTCACGGGCGGGGTCGGCGCATTCGCCGATGTAGCAGGCGGCGGCCTCCATCGCGATGACGTTCCAGGTGAGCAGGAAGGAATAGCCGATATAGACCGTGAGCCAGTTATAGCCGCTCATGGGGGCGAAGAAGCCGGTGCCGTCAAGATGTTTGAAGCCGGAGAGTTCGCTGAGGTGAACCACGGAGGGGGAGAAGATCCAGGCGACGGCGATGAAGGTGAGCGGCACCATGGAGAGGAAGGCGAGGATTTTGGCGAAGCCGGCGCCGAAGCGGATGCCCATGTAGGCGGGGATGAAGAACAGCAGCATGCCGACCACGGAGATGCCGAGAGTCCAATAAGCGATCGGCGTGCCGAGCGGGTTGATGCCGGCGGTGGTGTTGAGGCCGAACAGGGCGGCGATGTAGAAGGAGGCGAGGATCATGTTCAGCGGCCCGACGGGGAACCAGCCGAGCCAGTACATCCAGGCGGTGACGCCGTTGATATGCTTGGCGAAACGGGGCCAGCGGTCTTTGAAGGCGGGGTAGGCATAGGAGGGCGCGCCGCCGGTGCGCTCTGGCATCATGGCCGCGAGTTCGGCGAGGAAGAGGCAGAGCAGCCAGCCGGTGAGGGTGATGACCACGGTGACGGGAATGCAGGCCGCGCCAAGGGTGGTGACCATGACCGGCGCGATGCCGGTGACCAGGATGGTGCCGGCCAGGCCGATGACGAAAGCACCCATCCAGCCGGTTTCGCGCTTCAGCTCATGCGCGGTGTAGGACATTTCATCACTGCCGGAATCAGTCAGATTTTCAACACCCGGATTTTCCTGGGTCATTCTTGTTTCCCCCGAAATGCCCTGGAAACAGGGCATTGCCATGATTTTTTTGTTTAATTCTGAGATAGCTTTATAAGCGTAGCCGTAGGCGGACCGTTGTTCTCAGCTTGAAATAAACATTCTTCCAAAGCAAGAAAAATATTTATATGACCATAATATTTAATCATGCGCCGCGGGGCGGCGGGGTGGGGCTACAACACTGCGATGCTGTCGCCGGGGCGGATGGTGCCGTGGGTGATGACCTCGGCGAATATGCCGAGATCGACATGGCCGAAGTGTTCGCGCAGTTCACGCACGGGGTTGGCGTCGCGGATGGCGGTGTCGGGATTGACGGTGGTGGCGGCGCAGCGGGCGATGCGCTCCTGCACGCGCAGGGTGGCCTCGCCGATTTTGATGGTTTTGCCGAGCCAGGAGAATTCCTCCCAGGGGGCGATGTGCTCGATATAGATATTGGCGCGGAAGCGGCGTTTGTCGCGCGGGGCGCCGGCGGCGGCCTCCAGGGCGCGCAGCGAGCCGTGGCCGATGAGGCTGAGCACCTGGGTCTGATGGTCGCAGAAGCTGTGGGCCTCGAAATAATGGAAGGCGGGGCGCTGGCCGAGGGGGCCGGTGCGGGACTCCTCGCCGAGATAGGCGATAAGGAAATCAGTTAGGGCGGCGCGGCCCGCGGCGGTGAACGGGCTGGCGGTGAGGCTGTTGCCGGGGCCGGTGATGGTGAGCGTGCGCGCGGCTTCGCTGAAACTTGTTTCCAGCAGGGCGATGCTGGCGTTGCGCAGCAGGCACATGAAGTTGGATTTGGAGATCCAGCGGGGGGTTGCGGGGTTTAGCGCCGCATCGCCCTGGGCGAGGGCGAAAGCGCGGTCCCACGGGATGCAGCGGCCGGGGGTGAGGGCGGCATGGGCCAAGGATTCAGGCGTGAGGCCTTTGACCGGGTAGCGGTAGAGTGATTCGATATGCAACGCCTGTCTCCCCCTTGAGCTGGATCATGGCGGTGCCAATATGGCTTTGGCAAGTTGCTGTTGCCTAGTGAGGGA
>JAKBAQ010000042.1 GCA_021808985.1 Pseudomonadota bacterium | reverse complement strand
GAGCCGCCATGCTTATATCAGCGGAGCCATGAATATCGTCACGCGTTTCGCGCCGAGCCCGACCGGATATCTGCATCTTGGCCACGCATTCTCGGCATGGAGCGCCTGGCGGCGGGCGGATGTGTTCCGGCTGCGGCTTGAGGATATCGACGCCACGCGCTGCCGGGCGGAATTTGCCGCCGGCATTGTGGAGGATCTGCGCTGGCTGGGGCTGGCGTGGGATGGGGAGATTCGCGTGCAGTCAGCCCATTTGCCGGCGTTTCAGGCGGCGCTTGAGGTTTTGCGCGGGCGGGAGCTGCTCTATCCGTGTTTCTGCACCCGCGCGGAGATTGCCCGCGCGCAGGCCGCGCCGCATGGGGCGGAGGCGGTGTATCCGGGCACGTGCAGGCATTTGAGCGCGGCGGCGCGGGCTGAGAGGATTGACGCCGGGGCGGCCTATGCGCTGCGGCTGGATATGGCGGCGGCGCTGCGCCAGGCGAGGGACATGCGGTTTTTCGAGGAGGGCAAGGGCTGGATCGAGGCCAGGCCCCTGCCCTTTGGCGATGTGGTGCTGGCGCGCAAGGACACGCCGAGCAGTTATCATCTCTGCGTGGTGCATGACGATGCGCTGCAGGGGATCAGCCATGTGATAAGGGGTGAGGATTTGTTTGAGGCGACGCATGTGCATGTGCTGCTGCAAAGGCTGCTGGGGCTGCCGACGCCGGTTTATGCGCACCACCGCCTGCTGCGGGATGCGCAAGGCAGGCGGCTGGCCAAGCGCGATTTTGCCGCTACGCTGCGCGCCATGCGGGCGGCGGGGGTTCAGCCGCGCGCGATCTTGCGGCAATTTGAGGAAGGCGGCGCGGCATGAGGCGTTTTCTGGCCGGTCTGGCATGGTTGGTGGTGTTTGCGCTGCTGGGCGGCCTGGGGATGGCTGTTTTCATCCATGTGATGTTCCCAGGGGTGCATATGCCGGCCTTGATGATGAAGCTGGTGGCGCTGGGGGCGGAGTTCGGGGGCAATCTGTTCGTGCTCGCGCTGTGCTTCGCGCTGCTGCCGGGCGCGCGGCGGCGGCCAGGGGGGACGGCGCGCTTTGGCGTGGCGCAGGGCATATGGGGCATGGCCGGGTTTGGCCTGGCGATGGCAAGCGGCGGCGCGATGCTGGCGAATGTGCTCTCGGTGGAGGATTTCATCCTGCTCGCGCGGCATGCGCGGGCGCGGGTGGATTTTACCGGGACGCCGTTTCTGCTGGCGGTGGTGCTGGCCGGGGAGTGCATGGCGGCGCTGTGGGTGGCGTGGTATCTGGGCCGGCTGGGCCCGGCGCGGGTGCGGGATGGCGGGGAGAGCGGCATTGGCTGGCGCGCCGCCCCGGCGCTGGCATATGTGAGCGCGGCTGCCATGGCGGCGGGGATTATCGGCGTTGTCATGCTGCTGTTTCACTTCATCCCGCCGGACATGCGGGCGCTGCAGGAGTTGCCGGAGGCGAAGCTGTTCGGGGCCAGCGGGATGGCGATGCTGCCGCTGCTGGCGGTGACCGTGCTCATTGGCCCGGCGCTGGAGGAGATTGTGTTTCGCGGCATCGCGCTGGCCGGTTTGGCGACGCGGCTGGGGCCGGCCTGGGCGGGGATCGTGACCACGCTGATCTTCATGGCCGCGCATGCGCCGGAGAAGATGTATTATCCGCCGGGGTTTATAGATGTTGGGCTGATGGCGGCCTGCGCGGTGGCGCTGCGGCTGAAATTCCGCTCCATCCGGCCCGCGATTGTGCTGCATGTGCTGTATAATGGCGGGTCCATGCTCGTGGCGGGGCTGTTTGTGCGCTAGTTAAGCGGGCGAAAAGGGGCAGGTTATGGCGGCCGGGGGAAATGGCGGGTGCGCGTGCAGGGCCCATAAATCCAGCAGCGGGACGGGGCTGAGGCCGAGCACGTGGGCGAGGTGGCGGATCTGGCAGACGCGGTGAGCCTCATAGGGCAGCACGGCGGCGCGCTGCTGGCTGATGCCCTGGGCGATGAAGGCCGCGATTTGCGCCTGGGACCAGCGGGGGAGATGGGCGCCCGGCTGATAAACCACGCCAAGCGGCGTGGCGGTGGCGACGCGCCAGCCCGCCTGTTGCAGCAATGTGGCGGCGGCGCGGGTGAGCGCGGCATCATCAGCCGGTTTGCCGCGGTAATAGGCGTAGCCGCGCGGGAGGAGCACAATGTCCTGCACCGCGTAATCCTGCAGGTAGGCGGAGAATTCCGCTTGGGGGATGGCGGAGAAACGGTTTTGCCAGAGCGCCGGGTACAATGGCCAGGAGGAAAACGGCGCGGGCATGCCGTTGCCGAGATAGCCCTGGCCGACCAGCATGAAGCGCATGCCGGCGGCGTATTGCCAGCCCATCTCCTGGGCGAAGACCGGGATGACCAGCACATGCGCGCCCGGCGGCAAGGTGGCGAAGACCGGGGGCGGCACCGGGTGGCGCCAGTTGCGGGCGGTGGATTGCGCGGGGAGCAGGCTGAGCAGGCACAGGCCGGCCAGCAGATAACGTCGCTGGCCGGAATCTGGCCGGGCCAGCCAGAGGGCCAGCAGCAAGGTGAGGGAAAGCCAGGCGTAAAGCGCGAAACGGCCGGGCAGCATGGCGGCGAGAAATGGCAGGTGGCAGAAAATGATCCATGGCGCGGGGCAGATTGGATGGCCGAGGAGGTGCGCGTATGGGCCGAGGGACGCCACCGCCGCCAGCAGCGCCATGAAGGCCAGCACCCGCGCCGCCGGGGCGGGCGAGACGCGCCAGATGTGAACGGCGAGCAGCACCAGGGGCAGGCCGTAATACCCGCCCTGCTCGCTTGAATTTCCTGTGAATAATTGTGACAGGGGCCGCGCCGCGTGGCCGCCGAGAAACACCAGGGGGGTTGGGATGAAGGGGGCCAGCAGGTCGTTGGAATAGACATCCGGGGTGGAGAAATTGGCCCGCGCGGCGGTGTAGCCGCGCAGCATGGCCCAGATGAAGGGCGATGCCAGCAGCAGGCAAAGCCCAAGCCCGAGCAGGATGCCGGCCAGCAGGCGGGCCAGAACCGGGCGCGGCAAAGGGGCCAGCCAGTGGAGCGCCAGCAGCGCGGCGGCACCGAAGAGAATTTCGCTGGCGAAAATCTCCTGCGAGACGCCGAACTGAAACAGGAAGAGGCCGCCCTGCACGGCGCCCAGTTGCCAGCTGGACCAGTTGCGGGAGGTGGCCCGCAGGCAGCTCCAGAGCGTGAGCGGCACGGCGGCGGTGAAGGCTAGGTTGAGATGGCCGAGGGTCTGGCCGATCTCATAGCCCGAGCAGGCGAACACCGCGCCGGCGAGCAGCGCGGCGGCGAAGACGCCGGTGAGCTCCCAGGCGGCGAGGTAGAGGGCGAAGGCGGCGAGCGCGGGGGCGGCGATCATCAGCACATTGAACACCGCCGCCGCGCCGAAGCGCAGGGTGAAGGGCGCCGCCAGCAGGGCCAAAGCGGGGATGGAGGTTTTCCATGCCAGATCAGCCCCGGCTGGATAATCAACATACTGGGTGAACAGCGGCGGCAGATGGTGGGCCAGCGCGAAGGGCCACCAGTTGAGAAACCAGATGAAGGCCAGGGAATCCTGCCCGTCGCCAAAATAGGTGAGGCCCGGCCAGTGACGCGGCGGGGCGTAAAAAATCCAGCTGGCGGCGAGAAAGAGCAGGCACGCCAGGGCATGACGCGCGGCGGCCGGGTGCTGGGTGGGGGTGATGCGCATTACCGTTTTTCAATCACAGGTTACGTTTGCCCACAACTCCCGCGATTTGGCATTCCTCCGTGATCGTCGTAGACTGCGGCTGAGAATATCTGGGTGGAGAGTTTTAATGGGTGGATTGAGCATCTGGCACTGGCTGATCGTGCTGCTTGTCGTCATGCTTGTGTTCGGCACCGGCAAGGTGAGCAACCTGATGGGCGAATTCGGCAAGGGAATTAAGACCTTCAAGCAGAATATCGCCGATGATGATGTGAAGAAGGGCCCCGTCGACGCCTCGATGAGCCAGCCGGATTCGCTGAGCGCGCCCGTGCCGGACCAGAACAAGACGACCGTAAACCAGGGCTGAAATGGTCCCCGCTGAACTGGCGAACGCGCTGGCCGAGGCCGGGCAGCGGATGGATGTGCATGGCTGGGTGCCCGGCTCCGCCGGCAATCTTTCAGCGCGCGTGGATGATGAGCGCATCGCGATCACGCGCAGTGGGGTGCATAAGGGGCGGCTGAAGGCCAGCGATATCATGGCCGTGGACCATGCCGGCAAGGCGCTGAGCGAGGGGATGAAGCCCAGCGCCGAGACGCTGCTGCATTGCCAGCTTTACCGGCTGTTTCCGCAGGTGGGCGCGGTGCTGCATGGGCATTCGGTGGCGGCGACCGTGCTCTCCATGCAGGGCGGCATCAGCTTCTCGAACTATGAAATTCTCAAGGCGTTCGGCTTTGCCACGCATGAGCTGGATGTGACGCTGCCGGTATATGCCAATGATCAGGATATCGGCCGGCTGGCGGCGCATATTGAGCCGCTGCTGCTGCAAGAGCCGCCGATTGGCTATGTTATCGCCGGGCATGGCGTGTATGCCTGGGGGAGCAGCGTGGAGCATGCCTACTGGCGGCTGGAGGCGCTGGAGTTCTTGCTGCAATGCGAACTGGAACGGAGACGAAGCAAATGAGCCGTTTGACGGTCTATGAGGACCAGGCGCCGGGCGCGGTTGTGTTCCGCTCCGAGGATGCGGGGGCGATGGCCGCCGAGCTGGGGAAAATCGGCGTCGATTTCGCGCGGTGGGAAAGCCCGGTGAAACTGGCGGGGGATGAGCCGGCGGAGGAGATTCTGGCTGCCTACCGGCCGTATCTGGATGCGCTGATGGGCGCGACGGGGGCGGGTTCGGCCGATGTGGTGAAAATGACGCCGGAGAATCCGGCGGCGGCGGCGCTGCGCGAGAAATTTTTGCGGGAGCACACGCACAGCGAGGATGAGATCCGCTTTTTTGTGCAGGGGAGCGGGCATTTTGTGATTCATGAGAACGGGCGGGTGTATGACGCGTTCTGCGAGCAGGGTGACCTGCTGCGCGTGCCGGCGAATGCGAAGCACTGGTTCGATGCCGGGGTGGCGCCCTCGTTCACGGCGCTGCGGGTGTTCACGGATACGTCCGGCTGGGTGGCGCAGTTCACCGGAGATGATATTTCCAGCCGCTTTCCTGTAACCTGATGATGCCGCCCGCCGCCGTTCTCACGGATATCGAGGGCACGACCTCGCCCATCGCCTTTGTGCATCGCGTGCTGTTTCCCTATGCGCGGGCGCGGCTGGCGGCGTTTTGCGCGGCGCATGCGCTGGTGGACGGCGTGCCGGTGCCGCCGCTGGAGACGCTGTATGCGCAGATGGACCGCGACGAGAAGGATACGGTGCTGAAGGCCATCCAGGGGATGATCTGGGAAGAGGGTTACGCGGCGGGTGAGCTGACGGCGGAAATCTACCCGGATGTGGCCCCTGCCCTGCGCCGCTGGGCGCGCGGCGGGGTGCGGCTTTATGTGTATTCCTCCGGCTCCGTGCCGGCGCAGAAACTGCTGTTCGGGCACAGCGCGGAGGGCGACCTGACGCCGCTGTTCCAGGGGTTTTTCGACACAAACGCGGGGGCCAAGCGCGCGGCGGCGAGCTATGCCGGGATTGCGCGCGGGATTGGGCTGCCGGCGGGTGAGGTGCTGTTTCTCTCGGATATAGAGGCGGAACTGGACGCGGCGGGCGCGGCGGGGCTGCGGACCTGCCAATTGCTGCGGCCGCAGGATGGCACGCTGGCCTCCACACGGCACCCAGGCGCGGCGGATTTTGCCGGGGTGGCGGTGCAGTTCGGACTGCCGCATGCTTGAGCGGCTTCGCGTCCGGCTGGCCGCCCGCCCGCTGGTGCGGGCTTTTTTGTGGGGCATGGCCTCGGCACTCGGCCTGCCGCCGGTGCATCTGCTGCCTGTGCTGCTGTTCAGCGTGCCGGCGTTTTTGCGGCTGATAGGGGATGCGAAAAGCTGGAAGCAGGTGGCGCTGACCGGCTGGCTGTTCGGCTTCGGCCTTGGGCTGGCCGGGCTGTACTGGATCACCGAGCCGATTCTCACCGAGATTGCCACTTTCTGGTGGCTGGTGCCCCTTGCCGCGCCGCTGCTGGCGGCGGCGGTGGCGTGCTATTCCATTATTCCCGCCCTGGCGGCCCGGGCGGTGAAGCCGGGGCTGGCCCGCCTGCTGGTGTTCGCCGGTGCGTGGGGGGCGGCGAATCTGCTCCAGCAATTCGCTTTTTCGGGCTTTCCCTGGAATCTCTGGGGCACGGATTGGACGATTCCGGGCGTGGTGGGCGATGTGTTCATCCAGCCCGCCGCGCTGGTTGGGGTGCAGGGGCTCTCGCTGGCGACGGTGCTGCTGGCCGGGATGCCGATGTTCAGGCGGCGCGGGCTGAGCGTGCTGCTGGTGGTTCTGGCACTGTGGGCCGGATATGGCTGGCAGCGGCTGCAAACCCCGGTTGCCCCCACCGGCGTGACTCTGGCGCTGGTGCAGCCTGATTTTCCGGTGCCGGGCTCCTATGACCGGGCGGCGCTGTTCTCGCGCTGGCACCAGCTGCTGGCCATGAGCCAGGCCGGGCTGGACAATGGCGCGACGGCGGTGGTGTGGCCGGAAGCCGCCTCACCCTGGCTGCTGGATACCGACACCGCCGCCCGCCAGCAGCTTGCCGCCGTGACCGGGACCGCGCCGATACTCGCGGGCTCGCTGCGGCGGGTGAGCGCCACGGATTTCCGCAACTCGCTGGTGGTGACGGACGGGCCGCTGCCGGCGGTGGCCGTGTATGACAAATGGAAGCTGGTGCCATTTGGCGAATATACGCCCAAATGGATTCCGCTCCGGATCATCCCCAACATGATGGGCGGCGGCTTTACCCCCGGGCCTGGGCCCAAGACGCTGCATGTGCCGGGGCTGCCGCCTTTCGGGCCGCTGATATGCTATGAGGCTATCTTCTCGGGCGAGATTGTGGATATGCGCGACCGGCCCTCATGGCTGGTGAATGTTACCGATGACGCCTGGTTTGGCGACACCGCCGGGCCGCGCCAGCACTTCGCCGATGCGCGGCTGCGCGCCGTGGAGGAGGGTTTGCCACTCGCGCGCGACGCGAATTCCGGCATCACCGCCATGTTCGATGCATTTGGCCATGTGGATGCGTATCTGCCCTTGGACAGCCAGGGCGTGCTGGTCACATCTTTGCCGGGAGACCTGCCGGCGCCGTTTTTTGCTAGGTTTGGGCTGATAATCCCTGCTATGCTCGATTTCGCGGCAATGGCTGCCGGTGTGTTAATTTCCACCCTGGCTTGACCCAATATTTATAGCCGTTAAGCTTTATCGTCTCTTTAATAATTCTTTATTTGTAGTTTTTGTATTGTCTTGTCTGTTAACCTCTGGTAATCACATCAGATTCGTTGCACTTTACCTTGGGTGGTGATGTACGGCAAATTTGGTTCAGACAGGTTCAATCAGCCGCTTGATTGGTGGTGATGTTGTGGGGCGTATCGGGCGGCGAGGGTAATTCGCCCCCATTGTTGGAGATGTTGAGTTAGATGGCCGAAGAGAACGCCGAACGTCCAGAACGCGAAAGCCGCCCGAGTCCGATTGATATCCATGTGGGTTCGCGCGTGCGTCTGCGGCGCACATTGCTTGGCATGTCGCAGGAGCGGCTGGGTGATGCGTTGGGCCTGACCTTCCAGCAAGTGCAGAAATATGAGCGGGGTGTGAACCGGGTTGGCGCGTCGCGCCTGTTCGATATTTCCCGCGTGCTGGATGTGCCGATCAGCTATTTTTTCGATGACATGCCCGAGGGTATGTCGGAAAGCCCGGTCTCCGGCCCGCGCGGGCGGATGTATGGGTTCGCCGAGGCGCAGGAGCCGTTCGCCGCCGGGGTGGACGACCATTTGACCAAGCGCGAGACGCTGGAGCTGGTGCGGGCCTATTACCGCATTACCGACCCCGCGATGCGCAAGCGCATGTTCGACCTGATGAAGTCACTCGCGCCGCCTGAGGCAAGCTTCGAGGCGCATTGAGTTTCAGTTTAACCGGTTAAAACAAAACGGCGCCCGAGGGCGCCGTTTTGTTTGGCAGGTTTAAAGGTTTTTGGGGCGCTTTTTATAAAAAGCGCCCCAAACCCCGCAAAAATTTTTAATAATAGCAGGCCCTGGCTCTAGTCTGGCGAGCCGCGCAATGCGGCTTCCTCGGCGGCGATTTCAGCGGCGCGGGCGGCCACCGCGGCGGCGCCGATCGGCGGGCCGGGGAAGCGGGTGCGGGCGATGCCGAACCAGATGATCGCCATCAGCCCGAGCAGGCCGATGAAGTAGCTGTCCAGAATGTCATTGGGCGGGCGGGTGCCGATATAGATGATGACAATGCCGCCGACGCTGGTGATGAGCGCCAGGGGTTTGGAGAAGGCGCCCAGGCGGAAGGGACCGAACTCTGTCCAGGTTTTGCCCTCGGCGAAGAGACCGGCGAGGATGGGCATGGAGTAGGAGATGTAGAGGAACATCGCGCAGCCAGCCGCCAGCGCCGCGAAGGCCGGGGAGTACAGCGTGGAGGCGATGGAGAGCACCACGGTGAACCAGATGGCATAGACCGGCGAGCGATGCGTCTCGTTCACCTGCTTGAGCCATTTGCTGCCGGGCAGGCCGCCATCACGCGAAAAGGCATAGACCATGCGCGAGGTGGAGGTGACGCCGGCCAGGGCGCAGAGGAAGTTGGAGAGGACGATGCCGACGTAGAGAATGTCCTTGATCCAGCTGGGGACGGTGAGCGAGGCCATCAGGTTGAAGATGACATTGCCGCCGGCCGCCGCGGCTTTTGCCTGGTCGGGCATCGCCAGGACGAACGCGCTGGCCATCGCCAGGCCGAACACGGCCGACCAGATGATGGCGTTGAGAATGCCGCGCGGCACGTTGCGGCGGGCGTCCACCGTTTCTTCCGAGGTGTGGGCTGAACCATCAAACCCGGTGACGGTGTAAAGCGGATAGAGCAGCGCCAGCAGGAAGAGATAGAACGGGCTGTTGGACTGCGGCACCACGCCGCCGCCGGGATTGCCGGAGAAGTTGGTGAAGGTGACCAGGCGCGAGAGGTCATAATGCTGGACGCCGAAGAGCATGACCCCGGTGAGCAGCACGGCGATGACCAGGATGAGCACGCCGGAGAAGTCGATCAGCTTGGTGGTGGTACGGATGCCGAAGTGGTTGAGCAGCCCCTGGAGCACGGTGATGCAGACAACCGCGATGGTCTGCTGCTCAAAACCCCAGGCGGAGGTGTTGATGTTGAAGATGTTGTTGAGGATCAGCCCGACGCCGAGATTGTAGACGCCGACATTAACCGAGGAAATGACGAAAATGAGGCCGAGCAGGTTGAACCAGGCGGTGACCCAGCCCCAGGCGCGGCCGCCGAGAATGGAGGACCAGTGGTACAGGCCGCCCGCCGTGGGGTAGGCGGAGGCGATCTGCGCCATGGAGAGGCCGACGATGAGGGCGAAGGTGCAGCCCACGATCCAGCCGACGATGGTGGTCAGGCCGCCGCCGGTGGAGAAGCCCACCTGGAAGGAGGTGATGCCGCCGGCGAGAATGCAGATGATTGAAAACGACACGGCAAAATTTGAAAAACCATGCATGCGCCTTGAAAGTTCTTGCGCATACCCCATCTTGTGCAGGGTCGCGGCGTCTGCCGCGAGTATTTGTTGTTCTGTCTGGTCCGCCATGTTTAACCCCCTCGCGTGGCTTATCCACGATTAATGATTGCGTCAGTCTAGGCAGAAGCTTCCACATTCTTCAAGCGAAACTTAACGGCCCGTCATGTGGCGGGGGGGCTGGTGTGCTGCGCTGTCATTCTCGCGCCGCCAAAGCTGTGCTTATATCCAAACAACAGAGGGAGGCACCCATGGCTGACGAACCGAAACTGAGCTTGCCGGCATTGCGCGCGATGGCCGAGCGCGGCGAAATTGACACGATCATCATGGCGGCGCCGGACATGCAGGGCCGTTTGCAGGGCAAGCGGGTGATGCCGAAATTCTTTTTCGACTCAGTCGCTTCGGAGGCGGCGGAGGGGTGCTCTTATCTGCTCGCCACCGATATCGAATGTGGAACGGTTCCGGGGTATGATCTTACCTCCTGGGAAAAAGGCTATGGCGATTTCATCTTCGCGCCGGACCTTGGCACACTGAGACTCGCCCCCTGGCAGCCGGGAGCCGCCATCATCCTGTGCGACATTGAGCTGAAGGGGCACCGGCCGGCTGAAATAGCGCCGCGGACCATGCTGAAGCGGCAGCTGGAACGCCTGGCGGCGCATGGGCTGAGCGCCTTCGCCGCCACCGAGCTGGAATTTATCCTCTTCAAGAACACCTACGAGGATGCGTGGAACCGCGCCTACCGGGGGCTGACCCCGGCGAACCAGTATAACAATGATTACTCAATCCTCGGCACGGCGCGGGTGGAGCCGGTGATACGGGCGATTCGCAATGCGATGGAGGCGGCCGGCATACAGGTGGAGAACTCCAAGGGCGAATGCAATCTCGGCCAGCATGAGATCAACTTCGCGTATAGCGACGCGGTGACCACCTGCGATGCGCATGTTATATATAAGGAGGCGGCGAAGGAGATTGCCGCCTCGATGGACCATGCCATCACCTTCATGGCCAAGTTCAATGAGCGTGAGGGCAGCTCGTGCCATACGCATCTCTCCTTGCGCGACCGCGAGGGGCGGGCCGTGTTCCTGGGTGAGGACGGGCACAGCCCTTCAAAATTTTTCCTGCAATTTCTTGCGGGGTTGTTGAAGCATGCGCCGGACCTGACGTTTTTCTTCGCGCCCAACATCAATTCCTACAAGCGCTACGCCAATGGCAGCTTCGCCCCCACCGCGCTGGCCTGGGGGATGGATAACCGTACCTGCGCGCTGCGCATTCTGGGGCATGGCAAGTCTCTGCGGGTGGAGAACCGCCTGCCGGGCGGCGATGTGAATCCGTATCTGGTGCTGGCCGCCATGCTCGCCGCCGGGCTGGACGGGGTGGAGAGCGACCTGCCGCCGGTGCCGATGTTCAGCGGCAACGCCTATACCGCCGGGCTGCCGCGCGTGCCCAATACGCTGGCCGACGCGGCCAAGCTGTTCCGGGAGAGCGAATTCAACAAGGCTGCCTTCGGCGCGGATGTGGTGGCGCATTACGCCAACATGGCGAAGGTTGAGCTGGACGCGTTCAACACGGCTGTTACCGACTGGGAACGTTTCCGGTCATTTGAGAGGATGTGAGATGACAATCGAATTGCGCGGCAACTGGCGTATCCCGACTGAAATTCTGGCCGGTGTGGGGCGCATCGCGGAGCTGCCCGGCCGGGTGAAGGCGCTTGGGCTCAAGCGCGTGCTGATCGTGACCGACCCGGGCGTGGCGGGGCTGCCGTTTTTGGCCGGAATCACCGCCGGGCTGGAAGCCGAGGGCATTGCGCCGGTTGTGTTCCATGATGTGAATCCCAACCCGATCGCCGCCAATGTGGCGGCGGGGGCGGAGGTTTACAGGGCGCATGGTGCGGAGGCGGTGATCGCCGTTGGCGGCGGCTCGGGGCTGGATTGCGGCAAGACCATCGCGCTCGCCGTCTCGACCTCGCGCCCGCTATGGGATTTTGAGATAACGCTGGCGGCGCCGGAGCTGGACCGCCCGCTGCCGCCGATTTTCGCGGTGCCGACCACGGCGGGGACAGGCTCGGAAGTGGGACGCGCCAGCGTGGTGACCGATACGAGCATCGGCCGCAAGCTGATTCTGCTGCATGCGCAGATGCTGCCGCGGCTGGTGATTCTGGACCCCGAACTGACCTACGGCCTGCCCGCGAGCATTACCGCCTGGACCGGGATGGATGCGCTCGCGCATTGCCTGGAGGCTTATTACGGGCCGTTCTATCATCCCATCGCCGATGGCATCGCCATTCAGGGGATGATGCTGGTGAAGGAAAACCTGATTACCGCCGTGAACGAGCCGCGCAACGCGAATGCGCGCATGAACATGCTGACCGCCGCCTCGATGGGGGCGACCGCCTTCCAGAAGGCGCTGGGGGCGATCCATTCGCTCAGCCATCCGATCGGCGCGCGGTTTCATGCACATCACGGGCTGACCAACGCGGTGCTGATGCCCTATGTGCTGGCCTATAACCGGCCGGTGATAGAGGAGCGGATGGCCACACTGGCGCGCTGCCTGGGGCTGGCGGGCGGGTTTGACGGGTTCATGGCCTGGGTGCTGGATTTGCGCGCGGCGCTGAAAATTCCGCATACCATCGTGGATTTGAAGGTGAGCGAGGAGGCGCTGGACGAGCTGGCGCAGGAAGCGTTCCTCGACCCCAACACGCCCGACAACCCCCGCCCCGCCACCGCCGCCGACATGAAGCGGATTCTCAACGCGGCGATGAAGGGCTCGCTGGACGGGCTGAGCGCGTAACGGTTGGCGCGCCGGGCCAGGGGAGTTGCCGCCCCTGGCCTGTGCTGCCTCAGAGTGCTTTTTGCATGATGACCACATCGAGCCAGCGGCCGAATTTGTAGCCGACCTTGCGCATGGTGCCGACGGCCTGAAAGCCCAGGCTCGCATGCACGCCGATGGAGGCGACGTTCTCGGAATCGCCGATCATCGCCAGCATCTGCTTGAAGCCGGCGGCCGAGGCATGGGCCAGCAGGGCCGCCACGAGCGCCTTGCCCACGCCCTGGCCGTGCACATTTTCGCGAACATAGACACTGTCCTCGACCGTGAAGCGGTAAGACGCGCGGGTGCGGAAGGCGCCGTAATAGCCAAAGCCGAGGCAGCCGGAGGAGTCATGCGCCACCAGCCAGGCATGGCCCGCGGCGAGGCCGGCGCGGTAACGCGCCTCGAACTCTTCCAGGGATGGGGGCGCTTCCTCGAATGTGCCGGTGCCGGCCAGCACATGATGCGCGTAGATGGACTGGATGGCGGGCAGGTCGGCTTCGGTTGCGGGTGAGATTTCCATCTGGGACCATGATACGTTCTGTGGTGGGCGAAATTTACAGATTCCGGGGCCGTTGAACAGCGCCGGGGTGGGGCGGCTCATGAGATTTTGAGAAGACAGCCCGCCTGGAAAACACAACCTTAATAATAGACTGACCGAATGACGTTGTATTTCCGGGCGCAATTCGGGCATAAGCCGCGTATATCGCTCGGGTCACCGAGGTTAAGTAGCTGTCCAGAGAAGGTTGATACCGCATGAACGATACGCAGCGCGATCCGGGCGCGAATTCCGCCACGGGGCACGGCGCACCAAACCTGGACATGGCGGCGCTGATGGATGCTGAGATCAATCTCAGCCCGCTGGTGCAGGCGCGGCTGGCGGCGGTGATGAACGCCGCGCGCTACCATGGCGTGGAGCTGAACCCCGAGGCCCTGCGGCTGCGGCCCGATGATGCCGCGCCCTCCCCGCTCGTGCTGCTGGACTGGCTGAAGGATGCCGGGCTGTGGGCGCGCGGCGCGCCGATGACCTTCCGCCAGCTGATGCGAATCGACGACGCGGCGCCGATTATCCTGCTGCTCGACGATGGCGGCGCGGCACTGGTGACCGGGCGCGACCGGGAGAACCAGACGCTGCTGCTGCGCGACCCGCGCGGGCGCACCAGCGACCCGGCGATGCCGGTGGATGAGCTGCGGCTGAAGCAGGTGTGGAGCGGCGCGGCGCTGCTGGTGCGCACCTCACGCGAGGGCAGCGAGGATGAGCAGGCGTTTAATTTTCTCATGCTGGCGCGGCTGGTATGGTCTGACCGGGCGCTGCTGCGCGATATCGGCATCGCATCGATCACCATCACCATTTTGAGCATCATCCCGATCTTCATGGTGATGCGGGTCATCGGCACGGTCATCCAGTATCATAGCTGGAACACGCTGGCGCTGGTGACGGTGCTGATCATTCTCTCCACCGGCTTTGAGATGGTGCTGACCTTCGGCCGCAAGCTGCTGGAGGTGATCATCGCCACCAAGCTGGACGCGCGGCTCAATCTGAGGATTTTCGACCGGCTGGTCTCGCTGCCGATCGAGTTTTTTGAACGCGAGCAGGCCGGCACGCTCACCTACAAGGTGCAGCAGATTTATCAGGTTCGTGAGTTCCTGACCGGGCGGCTGATGAACACGTTCATCGATGTGTTCATGGTGGTTCTGCTGCTGCCGATCCTGTTCTTCATGAGCGCGCCGATGGCCTGGACCGTGCTGATCGCGGCGTCGCTGATCGCGGTGATCATCGGCGTTTTCCTGCGTCCGCTGGGGCTGATGAACCGCAAGCTCATCATGGCCGAATCAGCCAAGGGGTCGGTTCTGGTCGAGACCATTTATGGTATCCGCACCGTAAAGGCGCTGGCGCTGGAGCCCTCGCGCGCCGCCGACTGGGACCGCAAGGTCGCCAACTCGGCCACCATGGTGATGGATATGGGGCGGCTGGCGAACTGGCCGGCCATGCTGGTGATGCCGCTGCAACGCTACAGCCAGTATGGGGTGCTGATCTTCGGCACCTATATCGCCATGAACTCCAACAACCCGCTCGATATCGGCGCGCTCACCGGCTACATGCTGCTGGGCAGCCGGGTGGCGGGGCCGCTGGTGAGCCTGGCCACGGTGATGCAGGACGTGCAGCGGGCGCAGGCGGCGATCTGGCAGGTTGGCTCGATCCTGAACCGGCCGAACGAGAAGCGCGCGCTCACCCATGGGTTGCGGCCGCGTTTTGAGGGGGCGGTGGAATTTGACGATGTGACCTTCAGCTATGAAGGCGCCAAGACGCCGGCGCTGGACAAGATGAGCTTTAAAATTCCGGCGGGGACCATGCTGGGGCTGGTGGGGCGCTCCGGCTCGGGGAAATCCACCGTGACGCGGCTGCTGCAGGGCATCAACCGGGATTATTCGGGCGCCATCAAGATCGACGG
>JAKBAQ010000268.1 GCA_021808985.1 Pseudomonadota bacterium | reverse complement strand
AAGGCCATGGCGAAGCGGGCCATCCGGGCCATGTCGACGCTGTCGTCAAACACCACGAGGCCGCCATGGCCGATCAGCCCGTCGCGGGCGGCGAAGGCTTCGTAGTCGTAGGGGGTGTCAAACAAGGAGGGTGGGAAATAGGCGCCCAAAGGGCCGCCGGCCTGCACCGCGCGCACCGGGCGGCCGCTGGCGGTGCCGCCGCCGATCTCGTTGACCAGCGCGCCCAGGGTGATGCCGAAGGCGACCTCGAAGAGGCCGCCATGCTTGATGTTGCCCGCGATCTGCACCGGCATGGTGCCGCGCGAGCGGCCCATGCCGTAATCAGCGTAGGTGGCGGCGCCTTTTTCCAGAATGAAGGGAATGGTGGCGAAGGAGATGAGGTTGTTAACCACCGTCGGCTGGCCGAACAGGCCGACGAGGGCGGGGATGGGCGGCTTGGCGCGCACCTGGCCGCGCTTGCCTTCCAGACTGTCAAGCATGGCGGTTTCCTCGCCGCAGACATAGGCGCCGGCGCCGACGCGCACTTCCAGCTCGAAGGCGTGGGCCGCGCCCATCACCGCGGGGCCGAGCAGGCCGGCCTGGCGCGCGATGGCTATGGCCTCGCTCATGGTGCGGATGGCGTGCGGGTATTCGGAGCGGACATAGATGTAGCCCCGCGACGCGCCGGTGGCGATGGCCGCGATTGTCATGCCCTCGATGAGGGTGAAGGGATCACCCTCCATGAGCATGCGGTCAGCGAAGGTGCCGGAATCGCCTTCATCGGCGTTGCAGACGATGTATTTTTGCGCGGCCGGGGCGGTGCGCACCGTCTCCCACTTGATGCCGGTGGGAAAGCCGGCGCCGCCGCGCCCGCGCAGGCCGGAGGCTTTTACCTCGGCGACGGTTTGCGCCGCGCCCAGTTGCAGCGCGCGCGCCAGGCCGGCATAGCCGCCATGGGCGCGGAAGGCGGCGAGATCCAGCGGGTCGATCAGCCCGCAGCGGGCGAAGGTGAGGCGGTTCTGCTTCGCGAGGAAGGGAATTTGCTCGACCAGGCCGACAAATTTTTCATGCGCGACGGCGGCGGGGAAGCCCGCGGCGAACAATGCGGGGACATCGGCCGGGCTGAGATTGCCGTAGCCGGCGCGGCCTTCGGGGGTTTCAACCTCGACCAGCGGCTCCAGCCAGAACATGCCGCGCGAGCCGGTGCGCACGATGTTCAGCGCGATGCCGCGCGCGCGCGCCTCGGCGGCGATGGAAGCGGCCACACGCTCAGCCCCGACGGCGAGGGCGGCGGCGTCACGCGGGATGAAGATGCGGATCATGATGCCTCCATGGCCAGGGCTTCCAGCGCCTGGGCGCCGAGACGGCCATGGACCTCGCCGTCGAGCATCGCGTTGGGGGCGCAGGCGCACAGGCCGAGGCAATAGACGGCCTCCACGGTTAACCGGCCGTCCGGCGTGGTGGCGCCCCATTCCAGCCCCAGGCGGCGCAACAGGTGGGCGGCGTTGACCTCGCCGCCCATGGACTGGCAGGCCTCGGCGCGGCAGAGCTTGAGCACGTGACGGCCGGCGGGCTGGCGGCGGAAATCATGATAAAAGGAGACGACGCCGTGGACCTCGGCGCGGCTGAGGTTGAGGCGGGCCGCGACCAGGCGGATGGCTTCCTCCGGGATGCAGCCGAAACGCGCCTGCAGGGCGTGCAGGATGGGCAGCATCGGCCCTTCCAGGGCCTCGTGCGCGGTGATGATGTCTTCGGCGGCGAGTGAATCCCAGACCGGCGGCATGTGCTCCCTGATCCTCCTGAAATATTCGTCTCTATGTCTGGTGCCGATTGCCCTAGAAAACAATATCGAAATTCAGTGATACGATAGGATTAGGCTATTGCTTCTGACGCAGGCGGGCGGCTTCGGCGATGAGGGCGGCGGCCAGGGGGGAGAGGGGATCACGCTCAAGCACCACGAGGCCGACCTTGCGCACCTCCTCGGGCTCGACGATCGGGATGGCCCTGAGCTTGGCGGTGAGGCCGAAAACCTGCGCCAGCTTCTCCGGCATGACGCAGGCCCAGCGCCCGGTTTGCACATGCGAGACCAGCACGACGATGGAGTTGGACTCCAGGGTTGGCTCCACGATCTGGCCGGCATTGTTGAGCAGGCGGTTGATGATGCGGCGGTTTTGCATGTCCGGCGTGAGCAGGCAGAGGGGGATTTTGCCGATCTCGGCCCAGGTGACGCGCGCGCGCTCGCCCAGCGGCGCCTGGGCGGAGGTGAGCAGCATGTAGCGCTCCTCATAGAGCGGGATGCCGCGCGCCTTGCCGATCGGCTCGTTGTCAAGATAGGTGATGCCGGCTTCAATTTCCTGATTATGCAGGCGTTGCAGGACCTCCGAGGAGGTGCAGGAGAGCACCGAGAAGCGCACCAGCGGATGGCGCGCGCGGTAGGGCGTGGTGAGCTCCGCGATGGTGGCGAGCGCGGTGGGGATGGCGGCGATGCGCAGCAGGCCGTTGAGGCCGCGCTTGAGGCTGTTGACGTCATCACGCATGGCGTGGATATCGCCGGTGATCCGCCGCGCCCATTCCAGCACGCGCGCGCCCTCGGGCGTGAAGCCCTGGAAGCGGGAGCGGCGGATGACCAGGGGCACGCCCATTTTTTCCTCAAGCGCCCGGATGGCGGCGGAGAAGCTGGGCTGGGTGACGCCGCACACCTCCGCCGCGCGGCCGAAATTCTGCTCGCGGGCCAGGGCTATCAGATATTCCAGCTTGTCGAGTATCGCCTGTGCTCCCGTGCCAAGTGTTGCATGATGCCGTATAGCGGTGGTGATGGTGAGCGCCAGCGCGCGGCACCGGTTATTTATTTCACGCCTTTTACCGGAAAGAAACATGATCTCCCACAGCCAGGCCCTTGATCTGCTCCACAGCCGGGGGCCGCGCCTCGCGGCCGAGACGGTGCCGCTGGCCGAGGCGCTGGGGCGGATGAGCGCCGGCACGCTGCGGGCCGGGTTCGCCGTGCCATCGTTTGATAATTCGGCCATGGATGG
>JAKBAQ010000267.1 GCA_021808985.1 Pseudomonadota bacterium | reverse complement strand
AGGCGGGCGGACGCAGAAGTTGCAGGCGCATGGTGAAAAACATGAGCGGCAGCATGGCGAAGGGCAGTTGCAGCGAGAGGATGACCTGGCTGAGCACCAGCAGCCGGTTGACCGCCGCGGGACCGGCCAGCAGCAGCACGCCCACCACCGGCAGCACCGCCAGCCCGCGCGTGAGCAGCCGGCGCACCGATACGGGCATGCGCATGCGCAGGAAGCCTTCCATAACCACCTGGCCGGCGAGCGTGCCGGTGACGGTGGCGTTGATGCCCGAGCCCAGCAGCGCGATGGCGAAAATGACCGCCGCCACGCGGCTGCCCAGAATGGGCGAGAGCAGGGCGAAGGCGCGGCCGAGATCCTGCACGTTGGTCTCGCCGTGCGCATGGAAGACGCTGCCGGCCATCACCAGGATCGCCGCGTTCACCAGGAAGGCGAACACCAGGGCGGCGCAGCTATCCACCAGGGCCCAGAAAATCGCGCTGCGGCGGGCTTTCTCGCCCTCGCGGACATGGCGGGTCTGCACCAGGGCGGAATGCAGGTAGAGGTTGTGCGGCATCACCGTGGCGCCGATGATCCCCACGCCGATATAAAGCATACCAGGGTTGCTCAGCAGCGCCATGCGCGGCGCCAGCCCGGCCAGAATCGGCGTGAAGGCGGCGTGCGCCATCAGGATTTCGGTGAACAGGGCCAGGGCGATTACCGTGCAAAGGCCGATCACCGCTGCTTCCAGCAGGCGCATTCCCGAGCGCAGCAGCAGCAGCACGGCAAAGGCGTCGGCGATGGTTAAAACCGCGCCGAGCAGCAGCGGAATGTGGAACAGCAGGTTGAGCGCGATGGCGCCGCCGATCACCTCGGCGACATCGCAGGCGATGATCGCGCTCTGCGCGGCCACCCACATCAGCGCGCCCCAGAACGGGCTCATGGCCGCGCGGGTGAGCTGTGCGAGGTCTCGCCCGCTGGCCAGCCCCAGCCAGGCCGCCAGCGCCTGCAGCACCATCGCCATCAGGCTCGCCAGCAGCACCACCGCCAGCAGCGCGTAGCCATAGGCGGAGCCGGCGGCGAGGTCCGTCGCCCAGTTGCCGGGGTCCATATATCCGACCGCGATGATATAGCCCGGCCCGAAGGCGGCCATGAAGCGCCGCCATTTGCCCGCGCCGCGGGGCGCCGGCACGCTGCCATGCACATCCGAGAGCGAAAGATCGGTGGCTTCGGTCTTGATGTTCATCTTGCTTGAATATGTAGCCTTGGCTACACTTTTTGCAAGCGCGAGGCCGGCATGTCATGCCTGCATGCGTTGTTCAGTCGGTTTTTCAACAATCCCGGAGCGTTTCGCCGTGCTAAAATCTTCCGCACCGCCGCCCATGCCAGCGGAGCCGACGCAGGCGCGGCGTTTCAGCAAGGCGCGCGTGGCGCAAAGCCATGCGCTGCTGGAGGATTATGTGGAGCTGATCGATGATCTGCACGCCGCCACCGGCGAGGCGCGGCCCACCGACATCGCGCGGCGCCTCGGGGTCAGCCATGCCACCGTCATCAAGACCATCGGCCGCCTGAAGCGGGAGGGGTTGGCGACATCGCTGCCGTATCGCGGTGTTTTCCTTACCCATGCGGGGGAGCATCTGGCCGGCAAGTCTCGCGCGCGGCACCGGCTGGTGGTTGCCGTGCTCACCGCCATCGGCGTGCCGCCCGAGGCCGCGGAGCAGGACGCCGAGGGGCTTGAGCACCATATCTCCCCGGCGACCCTGCGGGCGTTCTCCGCGTTTTTAAAGAAAGGCGGCGCCGGGGCGGGGTAGCCGGAGGGGGTTGGCTATTTGGAGGTCAGCCCGCCATCGGCCGCGATTTCAGCGCCTGTCGTGTAGCGGGATTCATCGGAGGCCAGGAACAGCACGATGGAGGACAGCTCCTCCGGCTCGCCGATCCGGCCCATCGGCACCGAGCCTATGAGCTGCGCGCGGCGCTCGGGCGATGCGTTCAGCATCATCTCGGTCTCATAAAATCCGGGGAAGACGACATTGACCCGGATGCCCTCCGGCGCGAATTCCACCGCGGCGGTTTTGGTCATGCCGCGCAGGGCGTATTTGCTGCCGCCATAGGCGATGGAGGATACGCTCGCCCGCAGGCCGGCCACCGAGGCGATGTTGATGATGGAGCCGCCGCCGGCCCGGCGCATGGAGGGGATGACGGCCTGCATGCCAAGGAACGGCCCGAGCTGGTTGACCTCGAAAATCTCCCGGAACTGCGCCTCGGTCTGGGTGAGGGTGGTTGCGGGGATCACGATCCCGGCATTGTTCACCAGCACGTTGACGGGGCCGAAGCGGCGCTCGGTTTCAGCGACCACGCGGGCCCAATCCTCGGCCTTGCTCACATCCTGCTGCATGAAGCAGGCCGTGCCGCCGATTTCGGCCGCCAGCTGCTCACCCGCGGCCACCGAGCGCCCGGCGGTGAGCACCACATGGGCGCCCTCGGCCGCCAAATCACGCGCCATCGCCGCGCCAAGCCCACGGCTGCCGCCGGTTACAATCGCCACCTTGCCCTCTACCCGACCCATATACGCCTCCCGATCTTGTTGTTCAGTAGCGTATTATAAGCACAGATTCTAACTCTGGCCATGCCCATGCGCGGGGCTGCCCGCGTGCGGCGGCCGGGGGTTGTTCAGGCCACCGTCTCCACCTTGCCGGACAGGACGCTGAAATGCATGCCCGCCAGGGTGAGGCTGCCATTGGCGACGCGGGCGGCGATCCAGGGGAAGGTCATCAGATTGCTCAGGGAGACACGGATCGACTCATGCTCGCAGGCGTAGCAGAGGGCGTCGAAATCCGCCTCGCCGGCTGTTGGTGAGTCGCAAACACGCTGGCGGGCCTCGCGGGCGATCGCCATCCAGGAGGCGATGAAGTCTCCATGGCCGCCATCGGGCCCCTTCATGAGCGCGCGGATGCCGCCGCACTGGCTGTGGCCGAGCACGACGATGGTGCGCACGTTAAGCGCCGTCACCGCGAATTCCAGGGCGGCCGAGGTGCCGTGATTGCCGGTATCGGGCGCATAGGGGGGG
>JAKBAQ010000041.1 GCA_021808985.1 Pseudomonadota bacterium | reverse complement strand
CTGTCGCTGACCTCGGCGGAATCAAAATGCAAGCGCAGCGGCGAGGCAGGGCGGCCGACCTTGCCGTCCGTCACGTCAATTTTTGCGATGGGGCAGGGGGCGAAGGGCAGCGCGTCCCACAGGCCGCCAATGTCGAGCAGATGCCGGCTGCCCGCCGCGATGGCGTAGGCCCGCCCGTCAAAATCAGGGTGCTCCATTGGCGGCAGCGCCGCGCGGTCCACCAGCAGCACCTGTTTTCCCTGTGCGGCGAGGGCGCAGGCCAAAGCGCCGCCGACCGGGCCGGCTCCGATGATCGCGATGTCGTGGCTGAATGTCATGCCGCATATGTGCCTGAGCCCTGGCGCGGCGCAACCCATTTCCATGGTTTTCGGCCCCGCGCGGGCTGTGTTTCCATAAAAGGGCCATGGCCAGAGGGTTTGCTGAAAAAATAATCAGATTTTGCGCACATATTAGGCTTTTTGGGGCTGGCGGGTGGGCGCGGGCCGGGGCGGCGCTTTCATTCAGGGGGTGGGTGAGAACGGCACGGTCCTTGCTGTTCTTCTGGTCGCTACCATTGAGGGCCGTCCACAACGTGCTCTGCTGACCTGATCAGGCTCCAGGTCGCTAAAGGCAGAGGTGAAGAGGAATGAATAGTTTATGAGTAAACGATTGATATTGGCGGCGCCGGCGGGTTTGGGCTTGCTGGCCGTGGGCGCCGCGCCGGCGCTGGCGCAAACGGCGGCACCCACGCTGAATTCCGGCGACACCGCCTGGATGCTGACCTCGTCGGTGCTGGTGCTGATGATGACGGTTCCCGGCCTGGCGCTTTATTATGGCGGTCTGCTGCGCCGGAAGAATATTCTCGCCATGTTGATGCAGTGCTTCTTCGCCACGGCGCTGATCTCGGTGCTGTGGGTTATCGTGGGCTACAGCCTGGCCTTCACGGCGGGCAGCGGCGCGAGCGCGCCGTTTATTGGTGGTTTCTCGCGCGTCATGCTCAATGGCGCCGGGCTCAACGGGCTTTCCGGCACCATCCCCGAGACCGTGTTCGCCATGTTCCAGTGCACCTTCGCCATCATCACCCCGGTGCTGATCCTGGGCGGGCCGGCTGACCGGCTGAAATTCTCCTCGGCCATGCTCTTCCTGGGCATCTGGCTGCTGGCGGTTTATTGCCCGATCGCGCACATGGTCTGGGGGCCTGGTGGCTTTCTCTCCAATGCGGGTGTGCTGGACTTCGCGGGCGGCACTGTCGTGCATATCAATTCCGCCGTGGCTGGGCTGGTTGCCGCTGTCATGGTCGGCAAGCGCTCCGGCTATGGCCGCGAAAACATGGCCCCGGCTGACCTTGGTTACACCATGCTGGGCGGCGCGCTGCTCTGGGTTGGCTGGTTCGGCTTCAATGCCGGTTCGGCGCTCACCTCCGGCGGCCTGGCTGGCATGGCGATGATCAATACCCATCTCGCCACCTCCGCCGCCGTGGTCTCCTGGACCTTCACGGAATGGCTGCTCAAGGGCAAGCCCAGCCTGCTGGGTGCGGTTTCCGGCGCGGTGGCCGGGCTTGTCGCCATCACCCCCGCCTGCGGTTTCGTGGGGGTCAGCGGCGCGCTGGTCATCGGCCTGGTTGCCGGCGTGGTCTGCTATTGGGGGGTTACCGGCTTTAAGAGCATGTTCAAATATGACGACGCGCTGGATGTCTGGGGCGTGCATGGTCTGGGCGGCATCTGCGGCGCCATGCTGACGGGTGTATTCGCCCTTAACGAGGTTGGCGGCCATGCCGGGCTCATTGAAGGCAATGCCCACCAGCTGCTGGTGCAGGCCGAGGGCATCGTTGTCACCATTCTCTATAGCGGCATCGCCAGCTTCATCATCCTCAAGCTGATCGACCTGACCATGGGCTTGCGGGTGAGCAAGGAGGACGAGATCGAAGGGCTGGATATTTCGCAGCATGGCGAGGTTTTGCAGCACCTCGCCTGAGGGGTAGGCCCCAGCCGGCGGCTTGCGCGCCGGGTGGGGGTTTCCGCTGGTTAGAGAGTATTTCGCTGGGCTGGAGCCGGTTGGCTTCAGCCCAGATCTGATTCTGGGGCATTGCGGCGGGCTCTGGCCGCTGGCGCGGGGCTGGCGGGTTTTGTGCAGAAAGCGGCGCTTTTTTGGCTATCGCTTGGGCAATGGCGCTTTTTTGACCTGCGGTGCCTTCTCTCCGCCCCGCGCGGGGCGGCGGCGGGCGGGGTGGTATTGCGCATAATCGCCTGGCTGGAGACGCGGGCGGCGCCCGGCCTGGGCTTTCCCTGAGCGGTGTTTGCGGCGGATTTCTCAGCCGCCGGAGACGGGCGCCTGAACGCGGCGGCGGCTGTGCGGGGGTTTGGCATGGAAGCTGCTTATCATTCCGTGATGCGATGTGGCCGTGAAGCCGCAAGGCATATTGGTGCAACACATACGGCTGGGATGCGAGGGAGTCGACAGAATGACAATCGTGCAAGCACTGCCAGGAAACTGGCTTGATACAGGCGATAACGCCTGGCAGCTGACCGCTGCGACCTTTGTTGGAATTATGAGCATTCCGGGCCTGGCTTTGCTTTATGGCGGTGCGGTGAAGAAGAAATGGGCGGTGAACTCCGCGTTCATGGTCTTCTATGCCTTCTCGGCCGTGCTCATGGTCTGGGTGCTGTGGGCTTATAACATGTCCTTCGGCAAGCCATGGTTCCAGGTGCCGGGCGGCCTTGGCGCGTGGATCGGCCATCCGTGCCCCACCACGTCGGCCTACAACATGGAGAAGGAGGCCATTATTCCATCCGCCGCGGGGGCAATGCCGGCACTTGGCTACGGCCAGGCCACGATGGTGTATTTCCAGTTCGTGTTCGCCGCGATCACGCCCATCATCCTGCTGGGCTCGATTCTCGGGCGCGTGTCCTTCAAGGCATGGATGATCTTCGTGCCGCTGTGGACGACCTTCATCTACTCCATCGGCGCCTACTCCCTGTGGGGCGGCGGCTGGCTTGGCTCCATGGGCGTGGTGGACTATTCGGGCGGCTACGTCATCCACCTTGCCTCGGCTTTCTCGGGCTTCACGGCCGCCGCGATCATCGGGCCGCGCACGCCGCGTGACCGCGAGAACTTCCAGCCGAACAACCTGCTGATCACCATGGCGGGCGCGGGGCTGCTCTGGCTCGGCTGGTCCGGCTTCAATGGCGGCGATCCGTTCACCGCCAATGCCGATGCGGGGGTTGGCGTGCTCAACACCCATACCGCCACAGCCGCAGCACTGCTCACCTGGGTTGCGCTGGACGTGCTGGCCTACGGCAAGCCCTCCATCCTGGGCGCGGTCAACGGCATGATCACCGGTCTCGTCGCCATCACCCCGGCTGCTGGTTATGTCAACGGCATTGGCGCCATCATCCTGGGCGTGGTCGCCGCGGCCCTGCCGTGGATGACCTGGAACTGGCTCGGCAAGACCCGGCTGATGCGCAAGGTCGACGACGTGCTCGGCGTCATCCACACGCACGGCGTTGCGGCCCTGGTCGGCGGCATTGGCACCGGCATTCTGGCGGACCCCAAGATGATCGAGTGGTACGGCACCAAGAACGACGCCGTCAGCGTCACCGGCTGGTGGTACGGCAACTTCCACCAGGTGATCCTGCAGCTCTACGGCGCGGCGTTCATCATCGTGCTCAACGTGGTCGGCACCTTCATCCTGCTCAAGCTCATCGGCCTCTTCGTCTCGCTGCGCTTCGATGACGAAACCCTGCTGATCGGCGATGACGCGATCCATGGCGAGGAAGCCTATGCGATCTATGCGGACGGCCAGAAGATCCCGGTCATGGGCGACTGAGCGGCGGCGCATGGCAGCCTGAAAGCGGGGCCAGTGTCTGACAAGGCGCTGGCCCCGAGCCTGCGCGGCCTGTTTTGCCGCGCAAAATGACTTTGAGAATCAGCCGTCTCCCCCATATACTCACATCATGGCGATGAATTTTGAGGCGCGGCGGTTGTTATCCCCGGCACTGCGGGCGCAGCTGCGCCGCCGCATGGCGGAGTTCGGCGCCATCATCTGCGCCCTGACCGGCCTGACCCTGCTGCTGGCGCTGCTCTCCTACAATCCGGCTGACCCCTCGTTCGACACCGCCACCGCCGCCCAGGCGGGCAACCTCGCCGGGATTTTTGGCGCGAGCTTCGCCGACCTCGCCTTGCAGGGGTTCGGCATCGCCGGGTTCATCCCGCCGCTGATTCTGCTGGCCTGGGGCTACAAGCTGGGCACGCGCGGCGGTATTGACCATATCAGATTGCGGATCGTGCTTGGCGGCCTCTCCATGCCGCTGGTGGCGGCGGCGCTGGCCCTGGGGCTTGCCATCATTCCCGGCCCGCCGGTTGGCTGGCCGGTTTCCTCGGGGATCGGCGGCAGCGCGGGCGCGGTTCTCGCCGGTGGCTTCGCCTCCGCCGGCGCTTCCCTGCTCGGCCGGGTGGGCAGCGGCGTGATGCTGCTGGTTATTCTCACCCTCGCAATGTCGGCATTTGGCTATGCGCTGGGCTTCACCCCTGGTGAATGGCGCTCAGGCGGCGCCAAGGCCGCGCGCGTGGCGGCCGCCTCGGTCGCGCAGAGCCGCCGCGGCGCCGAGGCGGCCTCGTCCTGGATCACGCCATTGTTCGCGAGCCCGTCCGCCGTTCCGGCCCGCGCCTGGAGCGGCGCCGTTATGGCGCCACGGCCGCAAGCGGCGGCGCCGGCGGGAGAGCCGGAGGGCGGCACGGCCATTCCCTTCCTGCCGCTGCGGGTCAAACCTGTGATCAAGCCCACGGCGCCGGCGAAAAAAGCCCCGGCCAAGCAGGAGCGCCTGCCATTGCTGGAGGTGGGCTGGAACTGCCCGCCGCTTGAGCTGCTGCGCACCGCCCCCGCGCGCGCCAGCACCGGGCCCAGCACCGAATCCCTGGAATCCAACGCCCGCCTGCTGGAGACGGTGCTGCAGGATTACGGTGTGCAGGGGAAGATCGTGGAAATCCGCCCTGGCCCGGTGGTCACGCTCTATGAGCTGGAGCCGGCGCCGGGCATCCGCTCCTCGCGCGTCATCGGCCTGGCGGACGATATCGCGCGCTCGCTTTCGGTCGTCGCCGTGCGCATCGCCACGGTGTCGGGGCGCAATGTCATCGGCATCGAAGTGCCCAACGCCAAGCGGGAGACGGTGTATCTCTCCGAGCTTTTGGGCTCCGAGCTGTGGGACAGCCAGTCCGGCAAGCTCTCCATCGCGCTGGGCAAGGACATCTCGGGCGCGCCCATCGTGGCGGACCTCGCGCGCATGCCGCATCTGCTCATCGCGGGCACCACCGGATCGGGCAAATCAGTCGGCGTGAACGCCATGATCATGAGCCTGCTCTTCCGCCTCTCGCCCGAGCAGTGCCGGCTCATCCTCATCGACCCGAAAATGCTGGAACTCTCCGTCTATGACGGTATTCCGCATCTGCTCTCCCCGGTTGTGACCGAGCCGGTCAAGGCGGTCGCCGCGCTCAAATGGGTGGTGCGGGAAATGGAGCGCCGCTACCGCTCGATGAGCCAGCTCGCGGTGCGCAATATAGCCGGCTACAATGAGCGGGTGGAGGAAGCCCGCTCGCGCGGCGAGGTGGTGACCCGGCGCGTGCAGACCGGGTTCGATTCCGAGACCGGCAAGCCGGTGTTCGAGGATCAGCCGCTCGCCCTGGAGCCGCTTCCCTTCATCGTCGTCTTCATCGACGAAATGGCCGACCTCATGATGGTCGCGGGCAAGGAGATTGAGATTGCCGTGCAGCGCCTGGCGCAGATGGCGCGCGCCGCTGGCATTCACGTCATCATGGCAACCCAGCGGCCCTCGGTGGATGTCATCACCGGCACCATCAAGGCCAATTTCCCCACCCGCATCAGCTTCCAGGTCATCTCGAAGTTCGACAGCCGGACCATTTTGGGCGAGCAGGGGGCTGAACAGCTCCTTGGCCAGGGCGATCTGCTCTACATGCAGGGCGGCGGGCGCATCACCCGCGTGCATGGCCCCTTTGTCTCCGACCAGGAGGTGGAGGCCGTCGTGGCTTATCTGCGCGAGCAGGGCGAGCCGGCTTATCTCGACGAGGTGACCGAGCCGGCGGATGATGAGGCCGCCAGTGCCTCGGGCGGTGCCATTGGCGGCAACACCACGGGCGAGAACGCGCTGTATGATCAGGCGGTCTCCCTGGTGGCGCGCGAGGGCAAGGCCAGCACCTCCTTCATCCAGCGCCACCTGCAAATCGGCTATAACCGCGCGGCCAAGCTGATTGAGCAGATGGAAAAGGACGGCGTTGTGAGCCCGGCCAACCATGTCGGCAAGCGGGAGGTTCTGGTCCGCCGCGAAAAGGACGATTAAGCAAGCTTGCCAGCCTTGAAGATATCAATAAAATTCCATTTGGGATGAAATATATTGGAGAAGTCTGCAAATATGGCACTCCCGGTCGCCGCTGTCCCGCTGCGTGCTGACAAGATCGGCAATGCCAGGCCGTTTCTCAGCCTAGAGGGGCGGCAAAAACTGGCGCTGATCGCCTCGCTCAGCCGTTATGACGCGGGAGAGGTTCTCTTCCATGAGGGCGACCGCGCCACCTGCATCCTCAATATCGTCTCCGGTGTTGGAAAATCCTACAGTTTTTTGCCTGACGGCCGGGAGGTCATCCAGGCTTTTTTGTTCCCAAATGACCTGATCGGCCCCCTGGATGGTGATTATTTCATCAGCACGGTCAAGGCGATCACCCCGCTCGTGGCCTACAGCCTGCCGCTGGCCGCGCTGCTGCAATTGCTGCAGTCAGACCCCAACCTGCAATGGCAGTTCTTGACCAAGGCATGCCACGAGTTGCGTCTGGCGCAGCAGCACGCCATCGCCTTGTCGCAGAACAGCGCCAAGCAGCGTTTGCTCATGCTGCTGAACCTGCTGCGGCTGCATAATGAGCCGCTGGGCGCGGAGGCGAGCCAGATTCATTTGCCGATGAGCCGCGCGGATATCGCCGACTATACGGGATTGGCGGTTGAGACCGTGAGCCGGGCGCTGCATCAGCTGCAGCGGGAGGGGGTTATCCGGCTGATAAACCCGCAATGCATTGAGATCATGGACCAGGCGATTTTCACGGCGGCGCTGGTCTCGGAGGGCTAGACGGCACGGTGCTGCGCGGGGGCGGCGGGGGCAGGCAAAAATGTTGCGCTGCAAAAATTTTCTCGCGATGTGCCTGATTTTGTGCCATGATGGCCCCCTGTCCCCTTGTGCAGGAGGTGCCGATGTTCGATCAGCCGCCCGTCAACCTGTTTTCGCACAATAAACCCGGCGACACCCCCTGGCGCAGCGATGGCCTGCGCGATTTCTTCCTCTACCGCGACCTGGGCATTGCGGCTTCAACGGGCGGCCGGGTCATTGCTCAGCTGGTCAAGGCGAATCCGGCCTGCCCGCCCGCGCATGGCACCGGGTGGCACAGGCATATCGCGGATTTTCATATCGTGCTGATGACCAAGGGCTGGGCGCGCTTCATGTATGGCGAGGAGGAGCATCTGGTTGAAGCCGGGGACTGCGTGCACCAGCAGCCTGGCATCACACATTATTTATTCGATTACTCACCGGACATGGAATACCTCGAAATCACCTCGCCGGCGGATTTTGGCACGGTTGAGGTGGAAGGCCCGTGCCCGGTTCCGCCGCCCACGCCATGGGCCGGCGGCAGCCAGTAATAAGGGCCGGCTCAACCGGCCCTTTGCGAAAAACTCTTATGATTCCCTTAAAAATCCAGATCAAGCTCGATGATTTCCTGCGGTTCCTCGCGCGAATCCGCCATCCAATCCTTCATTGGCCCCCATTTCAGGATCGTGTCGCAATAATCCTGGCAGAGCGGGCCGACGGCTACGTCATAGCTCAAAAACCGCGCCACCACCGGCGCATACATCGCATCGGCGATGGTGGGCCGCCGGCCGAACAGGAAGGGGCCTTTCCATGTCGTCAGACAGTCGGTCCAGATCGTCGTGATGCGGTCGATATCAGCCTGCGCGGAGGACCAGACGGTGAAGCCGGGTTTGCGGAAGCGCAGGTTCATCGGCAGCGAGGAGCGCAGCGCGGCGAATCCGGAATGCATTTCACCCGCGATGGAGCGGCAGCGCGCCCGCGCGATTTTTTCCGTCGGCAGCATCAGCGCCTCGGGGAACAATTCGTTCAGATATTCGGCAATCGCCAGCGTGTCCCACACGGTCACATCGCCATGGATCAGGCAGGGAACCAGAATCGAGGAGGTGCGCATCAGCAATTCCTCCTTGGCGCGCGGGTCGTCTGGGGAGACGCGTTCCTCCGCGAAGTCAATTCCGGAAAGCTTGGCGAGGAGATATCCCCGCAGCGACCAGGAGGAGTAATTCTTGCTACTGATCAGCAGGGTCGCCTCGGTCATAATCGCCCTTTCCTTTTTCATAAAATAGACACATTATTATCAAACACTGGTCAACCGTACAATGACGTACTAGCCTGCATACGAAACATACCGATAACTTCTTCGGTTTAGGATTGAACTATGATCTACCAGATGTATCAGGCGCAAGCCGATATCATGGACCCGTTCCGGTTATTTGCCCGCAACAGCAGCACTCTGTTGCGCAGCATCACGCCAAGCCAGCCCTACGGTATCGCGTTGCGCCACATTACCGCGGCGCTGGATGTTTTCGGCTATTCCGGCACCACGCATAAGCGGCCGGACTATGCCATCGACGATGTGCAGATCGGCAATAGTATCGTCAAGGTTGAAGACGAGATCGTCTATTCCACGCCATTCGCGAATCTGGTCCACTTCAGGAAAGATACCGGGCGCAAGCAGCCGAAGGTTCTGCTGGTCGCGCCGCTGTCGGGCCATTTCGCCACATTGCTGCGCAACACCGCCGAGGTGCTGCTGAGAGATCATGACGTCTATATCACTGACTGGAATAACGCGCGCGATATTCCGGTTGATGCCGGGCGCTTCGGTTTTGATGAATATGTGGAGCATGTCATCAAATTCATGGAATATCTCGGCCCGCGCAGCCATGTCATCGGCGTTTGCCAGCCCACGGTGGCGGTGCTCACCGCGGTTTCGGTGATGGCCGAGGACAACAACCCGGCGACTCCGCGCAGCATGACCCTCATGGCCGGCCCGATAGATACCCGCCGCAACCCGACCAAGGTGAACATGCTCGCCAAGACCAAGGATATTTCCTGGTTCGAGCGGAAGATGACCGACACCGTGCCGTGGCGCTACCGTGGTGCCGGGCGGCGCGTGTATCCCGGTTTCATGCAGCTCACCGCCTTCGTGTCGATGAATCTGGACAAGCATATCGGCGCGCATATCCGCCAGTTCCGCTCCTTGGCGACCGAGGACAAAGACGCGGCCACCAGCCACCGGGAGTTCTATGATGAATATCTCGCGGTGATGGATCTGCCGGCTGAATTTTATCTTGAGACCGTGCAGCGCATTTTCATGGATCATGAGCTTCCCAAGGGGCAGCTGAAATATAAGGGCCGCCAGGTTAATCCGGGCGCGATTAAAAAAACCTTCGTGTTCACCGTGGAAGGTGAGCGCGATGATATTTGCGGCCTGGGCCAGACCTCGGCGGCGCTGGACCTGTGCACCAACCTGCGCCCGCTGCTCAAACGCCACTATATGCAAACCGGGGTTGGGCATTATGGCGTGTTCTCCGGCAAGCGCTGGCAGAATGAGATATATCCCCTGGTGCGCGAGGTCATCCAGTTCAGCGCTTGAGGCGTTTCTTGAAGGTAACAGGCGGAGCCAAAAAACTTTTAATAGAATGGCGGGTTCAGGTTCGGGCGCGCGTTTTTGGGCTTAGCGACTGTTTTAAACGTTTTCTCTTATAACAAATTGAAATTATTAAAAATTTTTGCGGGGTTTGGGGAGCTTTTTATAAAAAGCTCCCTAAGACTCTGGCCCTTTTTTGTAAAAAAGGGCCAGACCCCAAAAAACTTTTGAAGAGGCTGTTAAAGCAATCTCTCACGCGTTGGATTCGGGCGGAAAATCGCGCGTGGGGTCGATGCCGGCGGCTTCCAGGAATTTGCGCATCGCCACGACCTCCTCCTTGGAGAGCGAATGCTGCGTATCGTGGAAGCCGTGCGTATGGCCGTTCAGCTTCACCTTCACATGGCTGCTGCCGCCATGCGTCACTTCACCGCCCAATGCCTCGATCACGGCATAGACCAGGCGCGGGTCTATATTGCCGCTGACCGGATGGGCGAACAGAGCCTGCAACGTGTTGCGATGCTTATGGTTCATGTGAACGCGGCCTCCTCTCGGCTTAATCGGCGGTGGCCGGTTTGAAATAGGCCTCCACCTTGCCTTTCAAACGCATTGTCAGCGGCTTGCCGTGGCGGTCCACGGTCTTGCCCACGGCGACGCGGACCCAGTTCTCGGAGATGCAATACTCCTCGACATTGTTTTTCTCGACTCCGTTGAACCGGATGCCGATGCCGCGCTCCAGCGCCGGTTCATCGAAGAAGGGGGAGTTCGGGTCGTTGCTCAGATGGTCGGGAGGTGTGTCGCTCATATATATTTGCTCAGCTTGCGTTTGAGTTTGGTGGCGAAAGTGGCGGGCGCCTCGTCCGCCAGGGCGATCGCGGGGGCGGTGGCGATTTGCTTGCCGTCCAGCGAATAGGTGATGGTGCCCAGGGTTTCGCCCTTGGTGGTGCCTGGGGTCAAATCAGCGGTGTAGGCGATGCTGTTGGTAATCTTCGAGGCGGCGTCATTGGGCAGGGTGAGGGTGATGTCCTTGCCGGGGCCAACCGCCACGCTGCCGGTATTCAGCGCGTTGCTGGCCAGCGTGGCCAGCTGCTGGCCGGAGGTGGCGATTGTCGTGTCGGTGAAGAATTTCTGGCCATAATCCAGCAGAGCCTCGATCGCGGCGGTGCTGGCGCTCCAGGTCGGCCCGCCCATCACCACGGCGATGAGCCGCATGTTGCCGCGCTGGGCGGTGGCGTCAATGCAATGGCCGGAGGCGTCGGTCAGCCCGGTTTTCATCCCGTCCACCGTCGAGTCGTGCGCCAGCACGGGGTTCCAGCTCGCCTGGGTTATGTTGTCGTAGGTGTAGCTCTGCTGCTTGGAGATGTGCAGGAATTCCGGCTCGTCGGCGATGATGTTGCGCGAGAGGATGGCGATGTCCATGGCGCTGGTATGCTCAGCCGGGTCGGGCAGGCCGTCCACATTGGTGAAGACCGTGTTGGTCATCCCCATCTGGGCGGCGTCCTTGTTCATGATCTGCACGAAGGCGCTCTGTGTCCCCGCGATCTGCTGCGCCAGGGCCACCGCGGCGTCATTGCCGGAGACGATGATCAGCCCGTGCAGGAGCTGGTCCACCGTCACCACGCTGCTCGGGTCCAGAAACATGGTGGAGCCGCCGGCGTGCCAGGCGGCCGTGCTCACCGGCACCACCTGGTCCATCTTCAGCGACCCGCCATGCAGCGCCTGATAGGTGATATGCGCGGTCATCAGCTTGGTCAGGCTCGCCGGGGCAACTTGCAGGTTTGGCGCCGCCTCGGCCATCACCGCGCCGGTTGTCGCGTCCATCAACACATAGGCGGTCACCTGGGGCAGAACCGGCGGGGTGGGGGTGCTTTTGTCGGCAATCGGGCTGTCAGGCACGGGCGGCGGGCCTGAGGGAGCGGCGGTTACGGTGTCCGGGCTCTGCGCGCTGTGTGCCGCATTATGGGCGTATGCCGGGGCGGTGGCCGCCAGGGCCAGCCCCAGAGCGAATAGGGAAATGCCGGTCGGTTTCATCATGCGCGGGTCTTTCTTCATGCGGAGCATACGGATGGGGCTTTCTGCACCGATTTCTTGACAAGCCGCAAGCGCCGGGCTTGATGCGCCAACTCAACGGACAGGTTTGAACATGGCGCGGCACGAAAGCAAAACCGGCACGGCGGCTGAATTCTTCAAGACGATCTTCTATGCGGGGCTGATCGCGGTGGGGATTCACACTTTTCTTTATGAACCATTTTTCATCCCTTCGGGCAGCATGGTCCCCACTTTGCTGGTTGGCGACTATCTGTTCGTGAACAAATTCGCCTATGGCTATTCGCATTACTCCTTCCCCTTCTCGCCGGATTTCTTCTCCGGCCGCATCATGGGCAAGCTGCCGCCGCGCGGCGCGGTGGTGGTGTTTCGCCCGCCCGGCCTGCCCAATGAGGATTTCGTCAAGCGCGTGATCGGCCTGCCGGGCGATACCGTCCAGGTTACTGATGGGCAGCTCTACATCAACGGCCAGCTCGTGCCGCGCACCTTCATCGGCAACTATACCGACACCAGCTCCGGCGGCCCCGTGGTGGCGAGGGACTATATGGAGACCCTGCCCAACGGCAAAACCCATGCGATCCTGAAGGAGACGGATGGCGGTTTCGCGAATAACACCCCGCTCTATACCGTCCCCGCCGGCGATCTGTTCATGATGGGCGACAACCGGGACGATTCCGAGGATTCGCGGTTCATGGATGGTCCGGTCGGCTATGTCCCGCTGGAAAACGTGATTGGCCCGGCGAATTATATTTTCTTCTCCATCGATCTGAAGCACCCCTTCGCCGAATTCTGGTACTGGCCTTTTGAAATCCGGTGGGACCGGATGTTCCACAAAATCTCTTGAGCCGGCTGGACCACGCCCAGGCGCTGCTGGGGCACCGCTTCGCGCGGCCGGAGCTGCTGGCCGAGGCGCTGACCCACCGCTCCGCCGCCGGCGCCAAGGGGGTTGGCTCCAATGAGCGGCTGGAGTTCATCGGCGACCGTGTGCTGGGGCTGGTGGTGGCGGAATGGCTGATCGAGCGCTTCCCCAGCGAGCAGGAGGGCAAGCTCGGCCCGCGCATGGCCGCCTTGGTCTCCAAGCCGGCGCTGGCTGAAATCGCGCAAAATCATGGGCTGGCGCCCTTGCTCAATGTCGCGGCGGGTGAGGCCAAGCGCGGCGTGCGCAACCAGGCCACCGTGCTGGCCGACGCGCTGGAGGCCATTATCGGCGCCTTGTATCTTGACGCCGGCTTGGACGCGTCGCGTAAATTTATTCGCCGGGTCATGGGGGATGTGGTGGACAAACAGTTCATTCCGCCCAAAGATCCAAAAACCGCCTTGCAGGAATGGGTGCTAAAGCGCGCCCTGCCGCTGCCGGTCTATGAGTTGGTGGAAATGTCCGGTCCCTCGCACGCGCCGCATTTTGTCATCAAGGTGAGCGTGGGGGATGCGGCGGGGCGTGGCGAGGCAGGCTCCAAACGCGCCGCGGAGCAGGCGGCGGCGCAGGCGTTATTGGGGGTTTTACCGGAATGAGCGCAGAGCAGACAGCGGGTGGGGATGGTGGGGGCGCCGTGCATGAGACTATGAGCAAATGCGGCTTCATCGCCCTCATCGGCGCGCCGAATGCGGGCAAGTCCACGCTGCTCAACCGCCTCACCGGCGCCAAGCTCTCGATCGTGACGCCCAAGGCCCAGACCACGCGCGCGCGCGTGCTGGGCATTCTGCCGCGCGGCGCGGCGCAGATATTGTTTGTTGACACGCCCGGCATCTTCGCCCCCAAGCGCAGGCTGGACCGCGCGATGGTCGCCGCCGCCTGGGATGGCGCCACGGAGGCCGACTATGTTCTCCTGCTGGTTGACGCCAAGCAGGGCCTCACCAGCGCGGTGCGCGAGATCACCGGCCAGATCGCCGCCACGGGGCGCAAGCTGGCCCTGGTGCTCAACAAGGTGGATTTGATAGACCGCCAGAAGCTGCTGCCGCTGACGCAGGAACTCGCGGCCCTGGCGGAGTTTGAGCAGGTTTTCATGATCTCGGCCGCCACCGGCGACGGGCTGGAGGTGCTCCTGGATTTTTGTGTTGCCAAACTGCCTGAAGGCCCGCATCTCTACCCTGATGACGAACTCACCGACCTGCCGGACCGTCTGCTGGCCGCCGAGATTGTGCGCGAGCAGATTTTTCTGCAAACCCGTGACGAGGTTCCCTACGGCACCACGGTTGAAACCGAAAGCTTCAAGGTGCAAAAATCGGGCGTGCGGGTTGAGGCGGTGATCTATGTCACCAAACCCAGCCACAAGGCTATTCTCATCGGCGCCAAGGGGGCGCGGATCAAGGAGATCGGCATGCGCGCCCGCAAGGAGTTGACCAAGGTGCTGGAAACCAAGGTCGACCTTTTTCTGCGGGTGAATGAGCGGCCGGGCTGGGACGAGGAAGCCGCCCGTATCCGCGCCACGGGGCTGAATGACCCGAAGGTCTGAGCAACTCCTGTTCCGCTGGGCGCCGGGGCTGGTGGGGGCGGCGTTCTATTTGCTGTTCGCGATGCTGTGGCTGCACGCGCCGCAGGCTTATAGCCGGCTGGTTTTGATCACGAGCGCCGCGCCGCTGGAGGCGCGCCCGTTCGGGGATTTGGGCGCCGTGCTTCAGGCTGCTGTCTGCTGGCGGGAGGGGGTGAATGTCTATGCACCCAGCGCGTGCATGCATGGCGGCGTCTATAATTACGCCCCATTTCTGCTGCGCATGGCTTACCTGCCGCTTGGCCCGCGGGAGCAGATGCCGGGCGGGCTCATGCTGGGCCTGCTGTTTCTGGCGGCGCTGGCCTGGCTGCCGGCGCCGCGCTCCCGCGATGAGCTTTTGTTCCGCATCTGCGCCACCTGTTCCCAGACCGTTATTCTCGCGCTTGAGCGGGCCAATCTGGATGTCGTGATTTTTCTGATGGTGATGTTGAGCGTCATGCTGCTGCTGGCGAACCGTTGGGCGGCGCTTGCGGGCTATGCGGTATTGCTGCTGGCGGCGGCCATGAAGTTTTATCCGGCGGCGCTGCTGGCGCTCGTGCTGCGTGAGCGGCGCCGGCAGCTATTTATCGTCGCGGTGGCCGCCTTGGTCTGCGGCCTGGCTTATATGCTGGCTTTTTTTAAGGGGACAGCTACGGCGATCAGCATCATTCCGGGGGGAATGCATTTCGGCGGCATATTTGGCGCGATGGATTTGCCGTTTGGTCTGGTTTTTTTGCATTTTCTGCCGGTATTCACGCTGCATCCGAATTTGGCGCTATATATGGGCGTGATGCGGCGGCCTGATGTGCTGCCCCTCAGAACATTGGGCATTGTCATCTTAACATGTGCGGCTCTTGTCGTGGCCGGCCGGACCACCTCCCGCTACCGGCAGGCGTTCAACGGGCTCGGGCAAAAGCATGGCCTGCTGCTGCTGGCCGGCGCGATGACAATGACATTTTGCTTTTTCGCGGCGCAGAATATCTCGTAT
>JAKBAQ010000040.1 GCA_021808985.1 Pseudomonadota bacterium | reverse complement strand
TCACCCCCGCGGGCGAGCCGTTTTGGGGTGGAACCTATTTTCCACCGCAGCCGCGTTTCGGCCGGCCGAGTTTCACCCAGGTGCTGAATGCGCTGGCCAAGGCATGGCAGACGGACCGCGCGCGCATTAGCGAGACCGTGGTGGCGATGAACCGGGCGCTGGCGGCGAATGCGGCGGCGCGCCCGGGCGCCGTGCCTGGCCCGCTTGTGCTGGATGAGGTGCGCGGCTGGTTCCTGCGCGGTATCGACTGGCGGCAGGGCGGCAGCGGCAGCGCGCCGAAATTTCCCAACGTGCCGATTTTCCGCTTCCTGTGGCAGGAGGCGTTCCGCGCCGGTGATGCCAGGGCCGGCGAGGCGGTGACGCTGCTGCTGAACGCCATTTGCCAGGGCGGGATTTATGACCATGTCGGCGGCGGCTTTGCCCGCTATGCCACGGACCAGGCCTGGCTGATCCCGCATTTCGAGAAGATGCTTTATGATAACGCGCTGATTCTGGAATTTCTGGCCCTGGGCTATGCGCAAACCGGCGCGGCGCTTTACGCGGCGCGGGCGCGCGAAACCGTTGCCTGGCTGCGGCGAGACATGCGCGAGGAGGGGGCGTTCGCCGCCTCCGAGGATGCCGACAGCGAGGGGGTGGAAGGCAGGTTCTATGTCTGGGAGATTTCGGAGGTCCGCGATGTTCTGGGCGCGGAGACGGAATTTTTCGGCGCGCATTATCCGCTGCCCCCGCATGGCAACTGGGAGGAGCGGATCATCCTGGAGCGCAAGACCCCGCTTGGCGATGCGGCCACGGAGCTGCGGCTGGCCGGCTGCCGGGAGAAGCTGCTGGCGCGGCGGAGCGGGCGCATCCGCCCCGGCCGGGATGATAAGATTCTGGCCGATTGGAACGCGCTTGCCATCGCGGCCCTGGCGCGCGCGAGCTTTGTGTTCAGCGAGCCCGGCTGGCTGGAGGAGGCGGCGCGGATTTTTGACTTTATTCTGGAGACGATGGGCGGGCCTGATGGGCGGATCGCCCACGCTTACCGGGGTGGGGTAATTTCCGCCGCCGGGCTGCTGGAGGACCAGGCGGCGATGCTGCGCGCCGCGCTGGCGCTGTATCAGGCCACCGGCGAGGCCGCGCGTCTTGCCCAGGGGGTGCGTATTCTGCGCGCGGTTGAGGAAAACTTCAGCGACGGGGCAGGGGCTTTCTACATGGCGGCGCATGACGCGGCGGATGTGCCCGGGCCGCGTGGGCGCAGTGTCAGCGATGGCCCCACGCCCTCGGGCATCGGGCTGATGGCGGAGAATTACGCGATGCTGTTTCATCTCACGGGTGATGCAACATACCGCGCCAGGGCCGAGGCGGTGCTGGCAGCCTATGGCGGGCGGGTGGAGGCGTTGGCGGCCTCGCCGGTGCTGCTCGGGGCGCTGGATATGTTGGAGAACGCCAGCTGCGTGGTGGTGACAGGCGGTGCCGGAGAGCTGGCCCGCGCCGCCCTCGCAGCGCCCGACCCCGCCGTGGTGGTGTTGCAGGCCGCGGCGGATGCCGTGCTGCCGCCGGGGCATCCGGCATATGGCAAAATATCGGCAATGCCTGCGGCCTTTGTCTGCCGGGGCGGCGCCTGCGCGCTGCCGGTGACAAATCCGGGCGCACTGATGGCGTTGCTGCGTCCGTTCCCAAAAACAGGAGTATCTCATGAACCGGCGTAATCTTTTTCTCTCCGGTATTGCCGCCACATTGTTTGGCGCTACCCCCGCCGGGGCCACGCAAACCTATGAGGTGACGCATAGCGACGCGGAATGGCGAAAATTGCTCTCCCCCGCGGCGTACGATGTGCTGCGCCAGCAGGGCACCGAGGCGCCGTTTTCCAGCCCGCTGCTGAACGAGCACCGCGCGGGCACTTTTGACTGCGCCGGCTGCGCGTTGCCGCTGTTTTCCTCCAAAACCAAATATGACAGCGGCACCGGCTGGCCGAGCTTCTGGGCGCCGCTGCCAAATGCCGTGCTCACCGCCCGTGACAACTCGCTCTTCATGGCGCGCACCGAGGTGCATTGCCGGCGCTGCGGCGGGCATCTGGGGCATGTGTTCACCGACGGGCCGCCGCCGACAGGCCTGCGCTACTGCATGAACGGCGTGGCGTTGCGCTTCACACCCGCGCCGCGATGACGGTTTGGCGTGCAATGATTGCTGATTTGCAGTAATCTTGCGCGCAGAGAAGCCGCTGTACACAGCGAGGGAAAAATGGCCGAAGAACCGAACCTGTCGATTGCTCTTGAAACGGTTTGCTTCATCATCGCCAAGGCGCGGCAGTTTGACGCCAAGGACGAGGTGACTGACCCGGACCCAGGCTCCAACGCGAGTGATGATGGCATGCGCGCCGTGCTGGAGGACCATTCGGATGATCCGGTGCGCACGGAGCTTTCCAGCGTGATCTGGGCTTTGAATGAGGATGCGCAGATAGACTTGGTGGCGATGGCGTGGCTTGGCCGGGGCGATGGCGATACCAGCGATTGGAACGCGCTGCGCGGCGAGGCGGCGCGCGAGCATAATGCCCGCACGGCGGATTATCTGCTGGGCATGCCGCTGCTGGCTGATTATTTGGAGGAAGCGCTCGCGCAGTTTGGTTTGTCCTGCGCGAGCGTTGAGGATTAGCGCGCCTGCCGCGGCAGCATCCGGCGCAGGATATCGTCGCGCAGGAGGTAATGGTGGTAGAGCGCCGCCAGGGCGTGGCCCGCGACCAGGATCATGATCAGCCAGGCGTTGAGGTCGTGGATTTCATCGACAAAGCCGCCGGTTGCCCGGGAGAATGTGCCGAAGGGCGAGGCGATGAGCAGGCCGAAAAAGCTCAGCGCGTGATTATCGGTCCAGCGCGTTAAAAAGCCCAGGGGCACTTCGGCGGCGATGAGCGTGTATAATGCGTGGTGCATCGCCTTCGCGGCGCGCTCCATAAGTTCGGTGCCGGCGGCGGGCGCGCTGTAGCCGGGGGCCAGGCGCCAGAGAATGCGCAGCAGGATTACCGCGGTGAGAATCACGCCGAAGGACATGTGCCCGATGATCATGAGATGGCGCACCGCCTTGGGAAAAAAATCCCAGGTTTCGGCGGAGCCGAATTGCAGCACCACCAGCGCCGCCGTGGCCCAGTGCAGGAGGATCGAGACGCTGTCGTAACGGGCAGGGGCTTGCGCCGCCGTGGCTTGGGCGGTTGGGGTATGCATGCTTTCAGGGTCTTTCAGGGTTAAGCGACGGTGCCGAACAGCCGGCCGATTCCAGTTGTCGCGGCCATGGCCAGCGCGCCCCAGAAGAGGACGCGCAGGGCGGGTTTCAGCGGTGCGGCGCCGCCGGCTTTGGCGCCGATCGCGCCGAGCACGGCCAGAAAGAGCAGGGCGCCGGCGCCGATGGCGGGCATCACCAGTGGTAGCGGTGAAATGACGGTAATGATCAGCGGCGCCGCCGCGCCGGTGGAAAATGTCGCCGCCGAGGCGAGAGCGGCTTCAATGGGGTTGGCGCCGGTGGTGGGCGAAAGGCCAAGCTCATCGCGGGCATGGGCGGCGAGCGCATCCTTGGCCATGAGCTGGCGCGAGACTTCGCGGGCGAGACCGGGCTCCACGCCACGGTTGATGTAGATATGCGCCAGCTCCTCGGCCTCGTGGGCCGGGTTGGTCGCCAGCTCGTGCCGTTCCTTGGCCAGGGCGGCGTTCTCGGTGTCGCTTTGTGAACTTACGGAGACATATTCGCCAGCGGCCATCGCCATGGCTCCGGCGACCAGCCCGGCGACGCCCGCGACCAATGCGTCATGCTGTGTTCCGCCCGCGGAGACCACGCCAAGGATAAGGCTGGCAGTTGAGATGATGCCGTCATTGGCGCCCAGAACAGCGGCGCGCAGCCAGCCGGTCCGCTCAATCAGATGGTTTTCCGCGTGGATATGTACGATCATGTGCGTCAAATTCCTTTTCCGCCGTTGGTATAGCATCGCCCAAGCCGCAGGCATATTCAGCCGGATCATTGCGTGGAACATTGCACGGCAGTATCGATTGGCTCTAGGCTCGCCGGATGGCGATATCAGTTGACCCCGCTGCGCCAGATGCTGGCCCCGGGCTGTCCTCAGCCGAGGCGCGGGCGCGGTTGCGCCTGGATGGGCCGAATGAATTGCCGCAGGACCAGCGCCGCCATCTGCCGCGCATCGCATGGGATGCGGTGCGCGAGCCGATGCTGCAACTGCTGCTGGGCGCGGGTGTTATTTATCTGCTGTTGGGGGATCTGTCCGAGGCGCTGATTTTGCTTGGCTTTGCCGCCTTCAACGTGGGGATGGTGGTGGTGCAGGAAACCCGCACGGAAAACGCGCTCGCGGCGCTGCGGGAGCTTGCGGGCCCGCAGGCGCTGGTCTGGCGGGATGGGCGGCGCCTGCGCCTGCCCGCGCGTGAGCTGGTGCGGGGCGATGTGATAAGTCTGAACGAGGGCGAGCGGGTTCCGGCGGATGCTCGGCTGCTTGAGGCCGGGGCGATGCAGGTGGATGAGGCTTTGCTCACCGGCGAATCCGTGCCGGTACGCAAGCGCGCCGGTGCTGGCGGTGAACCGGATGCCGTACCTGGGGGTGATGACAGCCCCCATGTCTGGGCTGGCAGCCTGATTGTCGGTGGCAGTGGCGCCGCGCGTGTCACCGCCACGGGGCCACGTAGCGCCATCGGCCGGATCGGCAGATCCTTGGCGACTGTGGAGGCGGCACCCGCGCCGCTGCAATTGCAAATGCGCCGCCTCGTCTGGGTGTTTGCCACCGGGGGTATCGGCGCTTCTATCATTTTGGCCATTGTTTACGGGCTGCTGCACGGCCAATGGCTGCAGGCCATTCTAGCGGGCATTACGCTTGCCATGGCCGCGCTGCCGGAGGAATTTCCTCTGGTTCTCACGATCTTCCTCGTACTGGGGGCGTGGCGTCTCTCGCAGCGGCATGTGCTGGCCCGCCGCGTGGCGGCGATCGAGGCGCTGGGCACCGCCACGCTGCTTTGCGTCGACAAGACCGGCACCATCACGCAGAATCGTATGTCGGTGGCGGCGCTCAAGGCTGGGGAGCAGTTCCTCGCCATGGGGGAGATGGCGCCGGATTTGCCGGAGGCGTTTCATGAACTGGTGGAATTCTCCATTCTGGCCAGCCGCGTTGACCCGTTTGACCCGATGGAGCAGGCCTTTCATCGCCTGGGGCAGAGGTTTCTGGCGGATACGGAGCATCTGCACGCGGGTTGGGCGCTGGCGCGGGATTACCCGCTCCAGCCGGGGCTGCTGGTGATGTCTCAGGCATGGCGGGCTGGTGAGGGTGGGCCGTATATCGTGGCGGCGAAAGGCGCGCCGGAGGCGGTGGCGGAGCTTTGCCATATGGACGCGCCCGCGCTGGAGGCGCTGCGGCGCGATGTGGCGCGGATGGCCGATGCGGGGCTGCGGGTTCTGGCCGTGGCCAGGGGCGTGCACGCCGCGCCGGACTGGCCGGAGTCACAGCATGAGTTCGATTTCACCTTTTTGGGGCTGGCTGGTCTGGCCGACCCGCTGCGCCCCGGGGTGAGCGAGGCGGTGGCGGCGTGCCATGGCGCGGGCATCGATGTGGCGATGATCACCGGGGATCATCCCGCGACGGCGCTGGCCATCGCGCGGCAGGCGGGCATTGCCGGCGGCGGGGTGTTGACGGGGCAGGAGATCGCCATGCTGGATGAGCCGGCGCTGCGCCGGCGCGTGGCGCGGACGCGGGTGTTCGCGCGCATCATGCCGGAGCAAAAGCTGCGGCTGGTGCGGGCGTTCGCCGCCAATGGCGAGGTTGTGGCCATGACTGGCGATGGCGTTAACGACGCGCCGTCGCTCAAGGCCGCGCATATCGGCGTCGCCATGGGCGGGCGCGGCACGGATGTGGCGCGGGAGGCGGCGTCTCTGGTGCTGCTGGATGATGATTTCACCAGCCTGGTCGCCGGCATCCGGCTGGGGCGGCGGATTGACGGCAATTTGCGCAAGGCGTTCGCCTATATCCTCGCGGTGCATGTGCCGATTGTCGGCATGTCGCTCATTCCGGTGCTGTTGGGCTGGCCTTCGCTGCTCGGGCCAATTCATGTGGTCTTTCTGGAGCTGATCATCGATCCGGCGTCATCCATCGTGTTTGAGGCCGAGCCGGAGGATGATGGGGTGATGAACCGCCCGCCGCGGGCGCCGGGCGCGGCGTTGTTCAATATGGCGTTGCTGCTGCGCGGGCTTGGGCAGGGCGTTGCGGTGCTGGCCATGGCGCTGCTGATATTTCTGGCCGGAGCGGGCGGGCCGGGCGGTGAGGCCGCGGCGCGGGCGATGGCGTTTGTCACCCTGGTGCTGGGTAATCTGGGGCTGGTGCTGAGCAACAGGGGGCTGGAGTCCAGCGCCATGCGCGCTTTGTGGAAGCCTAACCGGGCGTTGGGGATTGTTGCCGCCATCGCGCTGCCGGCGTTGGCCGGGGCGCTCGCGCTCCCCGGATTGCGCCAGCTCTTCGGATTTGCGGCGTTGGATGCGCGCCAGCTCCTGCTCGCCGTGGCGGCGGCCGTGGGCGGCTTCGCGGTGAACGAAGCGGCTGCATGGGGCGTGCGGCGGGTTAGATTGACCCGCTCAGCGGCCCAGGCTTCGTCCGGAAATTATGATGCGCCTCAATGAAGCGCACCGTGCCGGATTTGCTGCGCATCACGATGGAATGCGTTTTGGCGCCATGGCCAAAGCGCTGCACGCCGCGCAGCATCTGGCCGGAGGTGATGCCGGTCGCCGCGAACATCACGTCACCCTTGGCCATCTCGGTCATGCTGTAGATGCGGCTGGGGTCGGTAATGCCCATGGTTTTTGCGCGCTCTATCTGCGCCTGGTCTTCGAAGAGAAGCCGCCCCTGCATCTGCCCGCCGGTGCAGCGCAGCGCGGCCGCGGCCAGCACGCCCTCCGGCGCGCCGCCTGAGCCGAGATACATGTCGATGCCTGTCTCCGGCTGAGAGGCGGCGATCACGCCCGCCACATCGCCTTCGCCGATGAGGGTGATGCGCGCGCCGGCCTCGCGGCAGCGGGCGATGATCTCCTGGTGGCGCTCACGCTCCAGGATGCACACCATCAGGTCCGCAATCTCGCAGCGCTTCGCCTGGGCGAGGTTGCGCAGGTTCTCCGCCACTGGCGCCGCGAGGGAGATGATTCCTTCCGGCAGGCCGGGGCCGACGGCGATTTTATCCATGTACACATCAGGCGCATGCAGAAAATTGCCATGCTCGGCGAGCGCGACCACGGCGAGCGCGTTGGGCGCACCCTTGGCGGCGATTTCGGTGCCTTCCAGCGGGTCGACGGCAATGTCCATCGCCGGGCCGCCGCAACCGACCTTCTCGCCGATGAAGAGCATTGGCGCCTCGTCCATCTCCCCTTCACCGATGACCACGGTGCCACTTATGGCCACGGTGTCAAACGCCTTGCGCATCGCCTCCACCGCCGCGCCGTCGGCTTCGTTCTTTTTGCCGCGGCCGATCCAGCTTGAAGCCGCGATGGCGGCGGCCTCGGTCACGCGCACCAGCTCAAGCGCCAGGTTTCTGTCCCATACTGTGGGGTTGGTCTTCATCATGGCGCGGCATCCTTTTTGGTGAGGTGCAGAACAAGCCCTGCGGTTGAGGAATCGGCACTTGCATCTGGCTGGCCGGCGGCCACGATGGGCAGCAGCCCGGTGGCAAGCTCCTTGCCGAGTTCCACACCCCATTGGTCGAAGGCGTTGATGCCCCAGATGGCGGCTTCAACGAACACGCGGTGCTCATACAAGGCGATGAGCCGCCCGAGGGTACGCGGGGTCAGCTTGTTGTAGGCGATGGTGAGTGAGGGGCGGTTGCCGGGGAACACGCGGTGCGGGTTGCCATGGGCTTCCTCCAGCGTGCGGCCGAGCATCAGGGCGCGCGTTTGCGCCAGGCAGTTGGCGATGAGCAGATCATGGTGCTCACGCATGGCCGGTTCATGCCCCTGCGCCGCGATGAGGAATTCGCAAGGAATGACCGCGGTGCCCTGATGCAGCAGCTGGTAGAAGGCATGCTGGCCGTTGGTGCCGGGCTCGCCCCACACGAGTGGGCCGGTGGCTTGTTCCACGGCGCTGCCGTCCTTGCGCACGCGCTTACCGTTGGACTCCATGTCCAGCTGTTGCAGATATGCCGGGAAGCGCGCGAGGCGCTGATCATACGGCAATACCGCGCGCGCCGCGTAGCCGCAGACGTTGCGGTGCCAGATGCCGGTGAGGGCCAGCAGCACGGGCAGATTGCGAGCAAAGGGCGCGGTGCGGAAATGCTGGTCCATCTCATGTGCGCCCGCGAGAAATTCACGGAAGTTATCCGGCCCGATGGCGAGCATAACCGGCAGGCCGATGGCCGACCAGATGGAGTAGCGCCCGCCGACCCAGTCCCAGAAGCCGAAAATGCGCTCAGGAAGGATGCCGAAGGCGGCGCATTTGTCGAGCGCGGTGGAGACGGCGGCAAAATGTCGCGTGACGGCCTGTTCGCCCAGCGCCTCCACGATCCAGCGCCGCGCCGAATGGGCGTTGGTCATGGTCTCGATGGTGGTGAAGGTTTTCGAGGCGATGATGATGAGCGTGCGCGCGGGATCGAGCGGGCAGATGGTGTCGGCCAGATGCGCGCCATCCACATTGGAGACGAAATGCACGCGCGGGCCATCATGATACGGCGCCAGCGCGCCGGTGACCATGACGGGGCCAAGATCTGACCCGCCAATGCCGATATTGATCACATCGGTGAAGTTGCCGCCATCGGCGGCGGTGATGCCGCCGGTGCGCACGCCTGCGGCAAATTTGAACAGAGCGGCGAAGGTTTTGTTCACCTCCGGCATCACATCCGCGCCGTCCACATTCACCGGCGTATTGGCGGTGTTGCGCAGGGCCGTGTGCAGCACCGCGCGGTTCTCGGTGGTGTTTATCTTCTCCCCCGCGAACATCGCGTCACGCTTCTGCGCAACCTCAGCGGCCTCGGCGAGCTCCAGCAGCAGCGCGCGGGTTGTTTCCGTCAACCCGGTCTTGGAATAGTCGAGCAGCAGATCATCCAGCCCGGCGGAAAATTCAGCGAACCGGCCGGGGTTTTGCGCGAACAACGCGCGCAGGGTGGGGCTGTCCTGTGCCGCGGCCGCCAGCTCGGCCCAGAGTTTATCCATGCGCCGCTCCCCCCCGGTGGATATTCAGCGCCGCGGCCTGGGCAGCGGCGGCGGTGATGGCGCTCCAGTCCCCAGCGGCGATCATCGCGCGGTTCACCATCCAGGAACCGCCGATGCAAATCACGTTGGGCAGCTTCAGATACCGTGGCGCGGACTCAGGCGTGATGCCGCCGGTCGGGCAGAATTTAAGCTGTGGCAGCGGCGAGGCGATGGACGACAAAAACGCCGCCCCGCCGGAGGCTTCGGCGGGGAAGAGCTTGGCGAACTCATAGCCGCGTTCAATCAACCGCATCGCCTCAGAAGCGGTCGCGATACCGGGCAGCAGTTTGATCCCAGAACCAGCCACGGCGTTGAGCAGGGTCTCGGTAGCGCCGGGAGAGACCGCGAATTTAGCGCCCGCCGCCACGGTTTTTTCAAATTGTTCGCCGTTCAGCACGGTGCCGGCGCCAACGATGGCATCGGGCACTTCCGCCGCGATGGCGCGGATCGCCTCCATCCCCACGGCGGTGCGCAAGGTGATTTCAATGACCGGCAATCCGCCGGCGACGAGCGCGCGCGCGAGCGGCACCGCCTGCGAGAGATGGTCAATGATGACAACCGGAATAACCGGTGCCGCGCGCAAAATGGTTTCGAGGTTCATGCGAGGCCCTTTGTGAAAATGCTCGCCCCTGTATCGGCGGAGCTGACAGCGTGGCGGAAAGCGGTGAACAGATCGCGCCCGGTTCCAAAATGGTTGGCGGAAAGATCGGCGGTTGCCGCCGTGCGCGCCGCCCATTCCTCGGGCGGCACCAAAATGGTGAGATGGCCGTTGGTGCCGTCCACGCGGATCATGTCGCCATCGCGCAGCTTGCCGATGGCCCCGCCATCGGCGGCTTCCGGGGTGACATGGATGGCCGCGGGCACCTTGCCGGAGGCGCCGGAGAGCCGGCCATCGGTCACCAGCGCCACGCGGAAGCCCTTGTCCTGCAACACCCCCAGCGGCGGCATCAGCTTGTGCAGTTCTGGCATGCCATTGGCTTTTGGCCCCTGGAACCGCACGACGACGACGCAATCCTGGTTCAGCTCGCCCGCCTTGAAGGCCGCCTGCACCTCTTCCTGCGAGTGGAAAATTTTCGCTTGCGCTTCGATGATATGCCGTTCCGGCTTTACCGCGGAGGTTTTAATGACCGCACGGCCGAGCGCGCCGTCGAGCACGCGCAACCCGCCGGTGGGCTGGAATGGATCGGCCACGCCGCGCAGCACGCTGGCATTGCCGCTGGCCTCGGGCGCGGGGAACCATGCAACCTGCCCATCCACCAGCTTCGGCTCCGCCGCATAGGCGCCAAGGCCGTTGCCCGCCACAGTGCGCACATCCTCATGCAGCAAACCGGCGGAAAGCAGCTCGCGGATGACAAATCCGGTGCCGCCGGCGGCATGGAAATGATTCACATCGGCCGAGCCGTTGGGATAGATGCGTGCCAGCAGCGGTGTGATCTCGGCCAGATCGGAGAAATCATCCCAGGTGAGGGTGATGCCCGCCGCCGCCGCCATCGCCACGAGATGCAGCGTGTGGTTGGTCGAGCCGCCGGTGGCGTGCAGGCCCACGATGCCGTTCACGAACGCGCGTTCGTCCAGAATCAGGCCGATCGGCGTATAGTCGTTGCCAGCGGCGGTAATGGCCATGGCGCGCTGCGTGGCGGCGGTGGTGAGCGCGTCGCGCAGCGGCGTGTTGGGGTTGATGAAGGCCGCCCCCGGCAGGTGCAGGCCCATGATCTCCATCATCATCTGGTTGGTGTTGGCCGTGCCGTAGAAGGTGCAGGTGCCGGGGCCGTGGTAGGATTTCGCCTCGGCGTCCAGCAGTTCCTCCCGGCTTGCCTTGCCTTCGGCGTAAAGCTGGCGGATGCGCGATTTTTCATCATTGGGCAGACCCGAGGTCATGGGCCCGGCGGGGATGAAAACGGCGGGCAGATGCCCGAAGCTGAGCGCGCCGATGACCAGGCCCGGCACGATCTTGTCGCAAATGCCGAGGAACACAGCGGCGTCGAAGGTTTTGTGCGACAAGGAGACCGCGGTTGCCAGCGCGATGACATCACGCGAAAACAGCGAGAGCTCCATGCCCGCCTCGCCCTGGGTGATGCCGTCGCACATCGCGGGCACGCCGCCGGCCACCATCGCCACCCCGCCGGCCGCGCGCGCGCCGGCGCGGATGATGTCGGGGAAATGCTCATAAGGCTGGTGGGCGGAGAGCATGTCGTTATAAGCGGTCACGATGCCAAGGCTGGCGCCATCTCCGCTGCGCAGCACGGCCTTGTCGCCCGGCGCGCAGGCGGCGAAGCCATGCGCCTGGTTGGCGCAGCCCAGCGCCCGGCGCTGCGGTTTCTCGCTTTTCGCCGCCGCGATGCGGGCCAGATAGGCCGTGCGGGCCGGTTCGCTGCGGGCGATGATGCGGCTCGTGATGTCCTGAATGCGGGGGTGAACCATGTTTAGCGACTCCAAAAAATGGCGGGCGCGGGCGTGCGGGCCAGCATGGCGCCGACCGGCAGCTCCGCCGCGCCGTTTTGCAATAATGCGCGTTTGGCGTCACCCTCGATATGCAATGCGACATAATCGGCCTGCAGCAGCACGGGCAGGGTGAGCGTGATGCGCGGCTCGATGGCGGCTTCGGCGCGCATGCTCTCCACGTGCTGGCCATGGCTGGGCGCGAGGGCTTCGGCCAGCCGGTCGCCGTCGGGGAAGAAGGAAGCGGTATGGCCATCCAGCCCCATGCCGAGCACCACAGCGGCCAAGGGCAGGGGCAGGGCGGCAATCGCCCGCTCCACTTCGGCAAGCCCGGCCTCGGGCGTGGCCGCGCTGTTCACCAGCGGCACGAAGGCGGCGGCCGCCGCGGCGCCTTGCAGCAGATGCCGGCGCACCAGCGCGGCGTTGGAGCGGGGGGAGGATTCCGGCACCCAGCGGTCGTCCACCAGGGTTATGCTTACACGCCGCCAGTCCAGCTCTCTGGTTGAGAGCGCCTGGAAAAACCGCACCGGCGTGGTGCCGCCCGAAACCGCCAGCGCCGCCGCGCCCGCGCGCGCCAGCCGCGCGGCGAGCGCGGCGGCCACGGCATCGGCCAGCGCCTCCGCCAATGCGGCGGGGGAGGGAAAATCATGGATCATGCGCCGCCATCCAGCCAGGTGCGGCCGTCACGCTCGATCAGCGCGACCGCGGCCGATGGCCCCCAGGTGCCGGCGGTGTAGGGCTTGGGCAGCTCCATCGCATTCGCCCAGGCTTCCAGAATCGGCTCGATCCAGCTCCACGCGGCCTCCACCTCGTCGCGGCGCATGAACAGCGTCTGGTTGCCGCGCACCACATCCAGCACCAGGCGCTCATAGGCATCGGGGTTGCGGACCTGGAAGGTGTTGGCGAAGCTCATATCCAGCGGCACGGCGCGCAGGCGCATGCCGCCGGGGCCGGGGTCCTTGGTCATCAGCCAGAGCTTCACCCCTTCATCGGGCTGCAGGCGGATGACCAGCTTGTTGGCCTCGATGGGCCCGGCGGAGGCGGCGAACACCGAATGCGGCGGCGGGCGGAAGGTGATGACGATATCCGACACGCGCTCGGGCATTCTCTTGCCGGTGCGCAGATAAAACGGCACCCCGGCCCAGCGCCAGTTCTGCACTTCGGCCTTCAGCGCCACGAAGGTTTCGGTGGTGCTGCTCTCCGCGCCCAGCTCGTCGAGATAGCCGCGCACCGCGCCGCCGGCGGAGGCGCCCGCGCGATATTGCCCGCGCACCACGGTCTGGGTGGAAAGCGCATCGGCGATCGGCTTCAGCGCGCGCAGCACTTTCAGCTTTTCATCGCGCACGGCATCGGCGTCCAGCCGCGCGGGGGGTTCCATGGCCACCAGGCAGAGCAATTGGAGGATATGGTTCTGCACCATGTCGCGCAGGGCGCCCGCCGTGTCGTAATAGCCGGCGCGGCCTTCCACGCCCAGGCTTTCGGCGACGGTGATCTGCACATGGTCGATATGCGCGGCGTTCCACAGCGGCTCGAACAGCCCGTTGGCGAAGCGCAGGGCCATGAGGTTCTGGACCGCTTCCTTGCCGAGGTAATGGTCGATGCGGTAGACCCGCTCCTCGGGGAAGACCTTGCCGATGGCCGCGTTGAGTTCCTTGGCGGATTCAAGGTTTTTGCCAATCGGTTTTTCCACCACCACGCGGGCGTTGCCGTGCGCCAGGCCAAAGCGGCCAAGCCGCTCGCAGATGGGGCCGAACAAAGCGGGGCCGGTGGCGAGGTAGAATACATTCACGCACCCACGGTACGGGGCGAGGGCATGGGCCAGCTCCGCCCAGCCGCCATCGTCATCGGCTTCCACGGCGTGATAGTCCAGCCGGGCGATGAAACGCTCGAGATCGGCCTCGCGCCGCTCCTCGGCGGGGACATGTTCGATGATCGACTCGCGCGCAAGCGCGATGAAGGCTTCCGGGGTGAGCTTGCCGCGTGCCGCGCCGATGATCCTGGCCGCATCGGGCAGTTGCCCTGCTATGTCGCGCTGGAACATGGCGGGAAGCAGTTTGCGGCGGGCCAGGTCGCCGGTGGCACCGAAGACCACAAGCACGAAGGGGGCAACGGGGATGACGCGGCTGGTCATGGCGGTTCCTTGTTCATGGTGGCGCGGCCAAATTGTACGTTAACGCCGTTGAAGGCAAATCAATGTCCGGGACCATGCCGCGCCACGGCGCGGTCCCGGACATCCGCCGCCTATTGCGGCGGCGCGAAGCCGCCCAGGCGGGCGAGGTCGACCGTGAATTTGAGCCCGACGACAAAGGCGTTCTTGATGTTGGTCTTGCGGTATGGCTCAGCGGACTGATCGGGGTTGATGATGTATTGCAGGTTCGGCGTCGCGGTCATCCAGGGGGTGAGCTTGGCGTCGTAGTTCAGCTCCATCATGATCTCACGGTGCGGGATATTGCCCGTGCCGCCGACGGATTCCCGCGCATAGGCGATATTGTTGAGGAAAGCGTTGGAGAATTCCTGGTCGTTGACGACAAAGCCGATGCTGTCCTGGTCGCGCCCGGCGAAGGTGCCGGTCTGCACCGCGCCCAGTTCGTAATACTGGTTCTCGTTCACCTGGCCGGTGAGCTTGGTCATGAACACGCCGAAGACGGTGAGCCCGGTTGCGTCGACCTTCTGGTTGAAGCGCAGGAACAGGCCGGAACGGTCATGGTGCGTGGCGTAGGGCTGGCCGGCGAGCAGGGCGGGCTGGCCGGTGGCGTCGTTCAGCGGGTCGGAATAGGCGCCGGTGTCATACCATCCGCCAACGGCGTAGAGATTGTTATCCGGCGTAAAGCCGATTTCCGCGGGGATCACGACGCCGGTGGCATGGCTGCCGGAAAAGTCAAACCCATGCGCGAGGAAGGTTTTGTCAACGGGGTTCACCTCATAGAGCCCGGCATGGATGTAGCTGTCTGGTGTGAACAGGAATTTCGCGTCGCCGCCCCAGCTGGATGCTGGGAAATAGGTGAAATTGCTGTCCTTGAAGATGAAGGTCGGGTTGCCGCAGGCGGAGTTGGACTGGAACTGGCAATAGAGCGGCGAGTTGAGGAACGCGATGTTGGCGACCGTGCGGCCTGCCGTGATGTCCAGCCGGTTGTCGAACAGTTTCTGTTCGATCGTGAAATAAGCCAGATGGACGTTCTGCGTGCCGTACACTTCCTGCACGGAGGTGTTGTTGCCGATGTAATCAGCCGCGAGGTTGCGCCCGTGGCGCTGCGTGACGGCGATATGCACGCTGGTGCCGCTCAGCCCGGCGATCTTGTCCATGTCAAAATCGCCGCCGAGGAACACCTGCCCGGCATAGTCTGAGCCCTGGCGGATGCCGCCCGAGGGGTTGGCCGCGGCTTCGCCCGTGTAGTTCAGCGAGATGGACACGCCATCATTGAACAATTGCTGGCCAAGGGTTGGCGCCGGGGTGGTTTGCGCCTGTGCCGCGCCGAGCGCCAGCATGGAGATACCGGCCGTGAAGATGATTTTCTTTAACATTATTCTGTTGACCTTATTTATAAAATTAGTTGGCGGGTTAGAGTGTTTTTTCGTTGAAGTTTTTCTTCACCAGGCCGAGCATCAGCGCGGTGACGGCCGTTCCCGTCACCAGTGCGATGATGTAGAAGCCAAGATGCGTGACCGCATCGGGGATCGGCAGCACGAAGATGCCGCCATGCGGAACTTTCAGCTGCACGCC
>JAKBAQ010000266.1 GCA_021808985.1 Pseudomonadota bacterium | reverse complement strand
TATCGGCGATCATGCTGTGCGCGGCGGTGCAGTAATTGCACCCGTTGGCCCGGCTGATCACCAGAAATACCACCTCCTGCTCGACCGGGGAAAAGCCGGACTCAGCGCGGAAGCGGGCATAGCCATCCAGGTAGGTTTGCAGCAGGCCGGGGGAATTGACCATGTTGGCATACATGTTGGGAATGAACCCTACCTGCGCTTTGGCGGTGTCCAGTACGGCGCGGGCGCGCGCGGGCGCAGTTTCAAGCGTGAGCGCGGGCAGAGAGAGTTTGGCTTCGGCAGTCATTTATAAGGCTCCTGATGTTGTCGCGGTTTAAGAAGCGCCCAGCCCCAGGCAGGCGGGCAAGGCGGCGAGGGAAGTGATCTCACGGGCGGGGCGGCCAGGCAGGCGCTCGGGCTTTTGGCCATAGCGGTTGCACCAGACTACCTGCATGCCGAAATCCGCTGCTGCGTGAGCGTCCCAGCCATTGGAGGATTGAAAGCTGATGGCGGCGGCGGGCAGGTCCAACTTGTCCAACGCGTACTGGTACACGCGCCGGTCGGTCTTGTAGGTACGCAGCGGATGCACCGAGAGTACCTCATCGAACAGCCCGTCCAGCCCGGCGCTGCTGATGGCACCGGCGAGCATGTCCGGCGTGCCGTTGGAGAGAATGGCGGTTTTCAACCCTGCCGCGCGCAGAGTTTTCAGCAGCGCAGGGACTTCGGGAAAGGCGTCCAGCGTGTCATAGAGCGCCATCAGGGCCGCATGCCTGGCGGGCGAGGCCAGGCCCAGCGTCTCCAGCGCGAAATCGAGTGCCTCCGCCGTCACCTGCCGGAAATCGGCGTAGGCACCTTGCAAGGCGCGCAGCCACGTATATTGCAGCTGCTTGTCCCGCCAAACCGCGCTCAAAGGGGCGCGAGCGGCATCGGGAATATCCGGGCAGCGCGCGGCCGCCGATGCGAAATCGAACAACGTCCCATAGGCGTCGAACACACAGGCTTGAATGCCATGCAGGGGGGCGGGCATAACCATCTCTCCGTTTATGGTGAAGTCGCGGCAGGCACGGACAGGCCAAGCGGGCTCAGCCCTGCCGCGATCAAGCGGCGCAGGCGAACCGGGTCGGGGTCCAGCCGGGCCATCACGCGCAGCGCCAGCACCGTGCCGAACAGCCCCTCGGCGGCAACCGGCGGGTCGATCCTCGCGGGCAACAGCCCCTTGGCCTTGGCGCGCTCAATCTGTGCACGCAGAAATACCTCCACCTCGCCCAGGCGCTCATGCACGAGCGCGCGGGTTTCCGGCGCCTCGGCGCCGCCATCCAGGACGGTGTTGATCAGCAGGCAGCCGGACGGCGTGTTCGCCGCTTCGGACAGAGCGAGCAGATCCTCAAAAAACCCAGTGATGGCGGCACGGGGGTCTGGCAGGGCCGCCAAGCGCGGCAAGCGTTCGGCGCTGAGCCCGGTATCGGCGTAGCGGCGCAGAACTTCGCGGAACAAGCCGGCCTTGTCGCCAAACCGGTTATATAGTGCCGCGGAACTCAGGCCGGTCGCCGCTGTCAGGTCGCGCAGAGACGTGGCGGCATAGCCCTGGCGCCAGAAAATATCACGGGCGCGGTCGAGCAACTCATCATCATTGAGGACGCGTGGACGGGACATAATGGATTCCTGGTGGCAGCCTATAAATAATAGAACGATCGATATATTAAAAGAGGCGGCTCGCCGTTTTTTAACAAGCTGTGTTGTTGGCATGCCGCCTCAAACAGGCCGGGACGCTTCGGCCCTTACAATTATTTCTCGGAGAGGCTGTAACCTTTGCCTCCACGCGAGCGAAGAACAGTTTGAGCCATTCTTTTGGAGCCGGCATGGAAACGCCCAACAACACCGCCCTACTCGACACACTTTCCACTCTGCGCTGGAACCGCTTTCACACCATGGCCGTGCTGCTGTTTGGCCTCGGCTGGGCGCTGGACGCCTTTGAGGTCACGCTGATCGGCAATGTGATGGGCGCGCTACGCGACCGCTTTCATCTGGGGAGCGATGGTATGTCCATGCTGCTGGCGGCCTGGTTTGTGGGACTTATGCTCGGCGCGTCCGGTTTTGGCGTGCTCTCTGATAGGTTCGGCCGCCGCCGCGTGTTTCTGGTCAGTCTGGTGGTGTATGGGCTGGCGACATTGGCCACGGGCTTCGCGCCAAACCTCGCCAGCCTGCTCGCCTTGCGGCTCATTGCTGGCATTGGCGTGGGCGCGGAATATTCGGCCATCAATGCCGCCATCACCGAGTTGGTGCCCAGCCGCTCACGCGGGCGGGCGGCGGCCCTGGTGCTGAATTTCTGGCCGTTGGGCAGTTTTGTCGCGGCGCTGCTGGCTTGGCTGGTCTTCTCAGCGTTGCCGCCAGAGTTTGGCTGGCGCGTGGTGTTTGGGATTGGCGGCCTGGTGGCGCTGTCCGCCGCCTGGTTCCGCCGCCATCTGCCCGAAAGCCCGCGCTGGCTATTAGAAGCCGGGCGGGGAGACGACGCGCGAGCCATCGTCGAGGGCATAGAAGCTGGGCTGACCAATTTTATTCCGGCCTCAGCGCCGCCGGTGATTGCGCGCGTGAAGCGCGAGGCCGGGCAGTTTTCGCGCCTGGTGCGCCAATATCCGGGGCGCCTCATGCTGGGCGCTGCGCTCGATTTCGCGGAGGCCACGGGCTATTATGGGCTGTTCGCATTCCTGCCCATCGTCGTGCTGCCGGCGCTGCATCTGCCGCCCGCGTCGCTGCCGCTGTTCTATCTGGCGGGCAGCGTGGGCGCGGCCTTTGGCGGGCTGGCGGCGGCCGGGCTGCTGGACCGTGTGGGGCGCAGCTGGACGGTGGGCGGCTTCTACCTTGCCACCGCCCTGGGGCTGGTGGGATTTGCCGCCGTGAGCTCGCTGGGCGCCGGGGCGATCATGCTGGGCTTCGCCTTGGTCAATCTGCTCGCTACTGGCAGCTGGATCGCCGCTTATCCAACCTTCTCCGAACTCTTCCCCACCGCGCTGCGTGCCACCGGCATCGGGGTGTCGGTGACGGTGGGGCGCATCGGCGCGGCGCTTTCGCCCTTCGTGGTGGGGTATGTCGGCGCGCGCAGCATGGCCGCCGCGCTGCTGCTGCT
>JAKBAQ010000039.1 GCA_021808985.1 Pseudomonadota bacterium | reverse complement strand
GGCAGCGCGCGGGCGGTGCGGCATGAGGAGCTGTTTGAACTGGCGATGGCGCATGTGGATTGCGATGCGTTCTTCGCCAGCGTGGAGAAGCGCGACAGGCCGGAATTGCGGGATTTGCCGGTGATTGTGGGCGGGGGCGCGCGCGGGGTGGTGAGCACCTGCTGCTATGTGGCGCGGCTCTACGGGGTGCGCAGCGCGATGCCGATGTTCAAGGCCCGCGAGTTGTGCCCGAAGGCCGTGGTGATCGCGCCGGATATGCGCAAATATGCGGCGGCCTCGGCGCAGGTAAGGCGGCTGATGGAGGCGCTGACGCCGCTGGTGCAGATGCTCTCGGTGGATGAGGCGGCGCTGGATTTGTCTGGCACGCAGGCGCTGCACCAGGCGCCGCCGGCGGTGGTGCTGAACCGCTTCGCCCGGCAGGTGGAGAAAGAGGTGGGGATTACGGTTTCAATCGGCCTGGCGCGCAACCGGCTGCTGGCGAAGCTGGCGGCGGAGCGGGGCAAGCCGCGCGGATTCGAGGTTTTTGGCGCCGAGGCGGCGGCGGTGCTGGCGCCGGAGCCGGTGCGGCTGCTGCCCGGCGTGGGGCCGGCGCAGGCGCGGCGGCTGCAGGCGCTGGGAATCTCGCGCGTGGGGCAGCTGGCGGCGCTGGATGAGCGGGCGGCGCGGCAGAAGCTGGGCGAGGACGGCCCCACCCTGGCGGCGCGCGCGCGCGGCGAGGATGCAAGGCCGGTGCGGCTGGAGCGGGAGAGCAAATCAATCAGCGCGGAGACGACGTTTGCCGCCGATTTGAGCGCGCGGGCGGAGCTGGAGACGGCGCTGTGGCACCTGTGCGAGAAGCTGGGCCGGCGGCTGCGCGGCGAAGCCATGGCGGCGGCGGGGATTGTGCTGAAGCTGAGGACCGCCGGGTTTGCCACCCGCACCCGCAGCCAGCGGCTGGCCAACCCGACGCAGCTGCCCGAGACCTTGTTTGAGGCGGCGCGCGGCCTGCTGGCGCGCGAGGCGGATGGCACCGCGTTCCGGCTGATCGGCATCGGCGCGGCGCCGCTGGCGGGGGAGGCGCTGGCCGACAAGGGAGATTTGGCCGATTGCGGCACGGCGCGGCGCCTGGCGCGGCAGGTTGCCATAAACCAGCTGCGCGAGCGTTTCGGCCCCGCCGCCGTGCTGCGCGGGCGCGGCTTTCCCAAGACGCATGGAACCAAGTAAGGTATCAGCATGAACGAAAAAACCAGCGCCAGCCGCCAGCAATTCCGTGACGCCATGGCCCGCCTGGGCGCGGCGGTGAATATCATCACCACCGCCGGGGCGGAGGGGGATGCCGGGTTCACGGCCTCGGCCGTGTGCAGCGTGACCGATGATCCGCCGACCCTGCTGGTATGCGTGAACAAGAACGCCAGCCAGCATGATGCGATTCTGGCGGCGGGGTTTTTATGCGTGAATGTGCTGACGCATGAGCAGCAGGAATTGTCGCCCGTGTTCGCCGGGGCGGGGAATGTGCCGATGGCCGAGCGCTTCACCCGCGCGACATGGCTGCGCCTGGCCACCGGCGCGCCAGTGCTGGAGAGCGCGGCCGCCGCGTTCGACTGCGAGATTAGCCAGGTTGTGGAGGTTGGCACGCATAGCGTGATTTTTTGCGCGGTGCGGGCGATTCATCTGGGGGCGGCGGATTCGGGGCTGATTTATCACGCCAGGGCGTATCATAAAGTGGGGCCGGGGCAGGTTTGAGCGCTTGGAGACTGTTCCAACAGTCTCTGCAAAAACATTAAGGATCATTCTTAAAAGTTTTTTGGGGTCTGGCCCTTTTTTGCAAAAAAGGGCCAGAATCCTGGGGAGCTTTTTATAAAAAGCTCCCCAAACCCCGCAAAAATTTTTAATAATTTCAATTTGTTCTAAGAGAAAACGTTTAAAACAGTCGCTTACTGGCGCTCGGTTTCCGCTTCCAGCCCCAGCATCTGGGCCAGCCGGTCGAGCCGGCGGAGCACGGCGTCGCCGGCGAAGACGCCGTTGGCCTCGGCGAGGCTTAAAATCAGGCGTTCGGGGGCGATGGCGAGGCTGGTGCCGGCCAGAAGCTGCGGCGTGCCGGCGGAGAGCGTGTAGGCCAGGCGCAGCGCGATGCCCAGTGTTTCAGCGCGGCGGGTTGCGTGCATGTCTAGCAGGCTGCGCGCGGGGGCGAGGAAATGGGCGTCGGGCAGAGCCTCATAGCGCAGCGCCATGGTGAGGGCGAGGAAGGCCCTGGCGTGATGGTCCAGCCCGATGCCGGCCTGGCGCAAAACACGCAAAAAAGCCTGCTCGGCGCGGTATTCCGGGTGCTCGTGGCTGCCAATGTCAGACAGCCAGCAGGCGGCCTCGCGCAGGCGGCGCTGGGGCGGGGTCTCGCCGGGGAAGAGCGGGCTGGTCCAGTTTATGAGCGCGGGGGGCAGGTTGGCGTCGCGCATGGTGCCGCGCGTGAGGTCGCGCCCGGCGGCGAGCAGCGGGTCTTCCGCGCGGATTTCCGGTGGCATCAGCCGGGCGAACCAGCCCTCGCGCAGGCCGTTGGCGGAGAACACCACACGGTTGACGCCCGAGGCGCGCAGCAGGCGGCGCAGGATGACGGCGGCGTAGGGCAGATCCTCGATGCGCCGGCGCGGCACGCCGGGCATACGCTCAATAAGCTTGCGGCCGGCCTCGGAAACGACGCCGGCCAGATCGCGCGCCTCTTCGCGACCGATGGTGTAGTGATGCACCATGTTGAGCGGGTAGCCGGTCTGGGCGATGTGGATGCGCGCCAGCGCCCGGAAGGCGCCGCCGGAGAGGTAGAGGTCGCGCCCGGCGGCATCGGCTATGAAGGGGGTGCGCTCGAGCTCCGCGGTCATGATGGCGCGGGCTTTCAAGAGGTCGCCGCCGGCACGGTCAGCCAGGCGGATGACGCCGGCGGGGATGGTGGCGGCCTGGCCGATGCTGCCGGCTTCGAGCCGCACCAGCTCCAGCGAGCCGCCGCCGAGATCGGCCAGCACGCCATCGGCGGCGGGGATGCCGCAGAGCACGCCCTCGGCCGAGAGGGCGGCTTCCTGCTCGCCGGAGAGCACGTTGATGCGCATCTCGGGCAGCCGGCGGGTCATCAGTTCGACGAATTCCGGGCCGTTTTCAGCGTCGCGCACGGCGGAGGTGGCCAGCACGTCAAACGGGCTGGCGCCCATGGCGCGGGCGATGGCGGCGTAGCGGCGCAGCACCGTCTCGGTCTGGCGCAGGGCCTCCTCGTCGAGCCGGCCGGTCTTGGTCATGCCCTTGGCGAGGCGGATGACGGCCTTTTCGTTGAAGATCTGCACCGGGTTGCGCGCCTCGCCCTCATAGATGACCAGGCGGACGGAGTTTGACCCAAGGTCAACCACCGCGCGGCGCGATAACCCGGAGGGAATGGCGTATTGGGGGGCGGTCATCTCGTTCATGGCTCCAATCTCGCAGATTTGGACATGGCGGTTAAGTCATACTTCCATGAAAAACCACCGCCCCTGGGGTGCTCAGCGCAGCTGGGGATTGTCAAACCGGGGGTTGCGCCAGCGGTGCATGGCGCGGCTGAGGGCCTGGGCGAGGTCTCGCTTTTGCGCCTCGCCAAGGGCGCGGGCGACCTCGAAGCTTTTGCCGCGCGAGGAAAACAGCAGCTTGGGCACCGTGCCGGGGCGCTCCTCGAGCACCACGTTCAGCCAGTCAGGCGGCAGGGAGAAGCTGGTGCGCCGGCCGCTGGCGTCAGTGCGGGTGATGGCGAGGGACTCCTCGCTGAGGCTGATCGTCTCGCAGGACCGCGCCGCGCGCATGTTGAGCCAGAACAGGGTGAGGGCGAGGAGCATGTCAGCCAGGTTGAAGCCAATGACGGGCCAGGCGCCGAGATGGGCCATTTCGCTGGTGATGAACAATGAGACCGCCAGCATGGCGCCCATGACCATGAACATGGCGCGGTATGACAGGCTGCGATGGGGCTTGATCACGGCCTCGAAAATCAGATTTTTGCTCCCCGCACTGGCGGTCTTGGCGTCCATACCGCATAGATCGTATCGACATGACGCCGGGCAAGGAAAAAAAGCAGCGAATGATGAAACGGGCGGATGTGCGCGCGTTTCTGGAGGCGATTGCCGGCGGCAACGCCGACCCGCGCACCGAGCTGGATTATGAAACCCCGTACCAATTGCTGGTCGCGGTCGTGCTCTCGGCGCAGGCGACGGATGTGTCGGTCAACCGCGTGACGAAGACATTGTTCGCCGATGCGCCCACGCCGCAAGCGATGGTGGCGCTGGGCGAGGAAGGGATCGCGCGGCGGATCAGGTCAATCGGCTTGTGGCAGGCCAAGGCGAAGAACGTGGCCTTGCTCTCGCAACAGCTGCTGGAGCGCCATGGCGGCGTGGTGCCGGGCGCGCGCGAGGCGCTGGAGGCGCTGCCAGGCGTGGGCCGCAAGACCGCCAACGTGGTGCTGAACGAGGTTTTCGGCCAGCCGACGATGGCGGTGGATACGCATATCTTCCGCCTGGGCAACCGCACCGGCCTGGCGCCCGGGGCGACGCCGCGCGCGGTGGAGGACGCCTTGCTCAGGCGCATTCCCAAGGACATGCTGAAGCCGGCGCATTTGTGGCTGATTCTGCACGGGCGCTATGTGTGCAAGGCCCGCGCGCCGGAATGCTGGCGCTGCCCCGGCGCGGCATATTGCGCCTATGACGAGAAAATACTCAGAACCTGACGGTCTCGCCGCAATCAAGCGTGAAGAAGGAGTCTGGCGGGATGCCGGCCGCTTCGCGCGCGGCGGCCAGCGCGCGCTCCGGCGCGTCGATCGCCTCGGCGGTGAGCTGGAAGGTGCCGAAATGCATGCCGATGGCCTGCTTCGCCGCCAGCTCCGTGAAGGCTTGCACGGCGTCATGCGGGTTCATGTGCACGGGCGCCATGAACCAGCGCGGCTCATAGGCGCCGATGGGCAGCAAGGCGAGGTCTGGCGCGCCGAGGCGGGCGCGGATTTCGGCGAAGAACCTGGTTGCCCCGGTATCGCCGGCGAAATAGATCTTGCGGCCCTGATGCTCGATGAACAGGCCGCCCCAGAGGGTTTTGTTGCGATCATACAAGGTGCGGGCGGCAAAATGCCGGGCCGGCGTGACGGTGAGCCGCGCCCCGCCATGGGTGTGGCTCTGCCACCAGTCCAGCTCCACAGCGCCGGGGATGCCCTTTTTATGCAGATACGCGGCGTTGCCCAGGGTGGTGACGATGTGGACCCGCGGGAAACGGGCGCGCAGCTTGCGCAGGGAGATGAGGTCCATATGGTCGTAATGATTGTGCGACAGCAGGATGAGATCGACATGCGGCAGGTGGTGCAGCGCGATGCCCGGCGCGCGCACGCGCCTTGGCCCGGCGAACTGCGAGGGTGAGCAGCGGGCGGAGAATACCGGGTCTGTGAGGATGCTAAGGCCGGGCAGGCGGAGCAGAAAGGTGCTGTGGCCGATGAAGCTGATGGTGGGCGGCGCGGCCGTGGGGATGGGATGGTGGTGGTTTTCAATATGTTTGGGCCAGGTGGCCCAGGTTTCGGGGTTGCGGCGCAGGCGCGCGCGCAGGATGGTGAAAAGGCCGAGGCGCCGGCCATTGGCGGCGCGGACCGTGGGCTCGGGGTTGAAGAAGAGCTGGCCGTCGCAATGATCTGAAACAGGATAGGACATCGTGGTTATCTGGTGCGCGGGCGGCGGATTAAAACCAGGGCTGGTTCAGTGCATCAGCCGGCGCATCGCGGCGTCGAGGCCCTCAAGGGTGAGCGCGTACATGCGCGCTTCCATCAATTCACGGATCATGCGGGTGGACTGGGTGTGATTCCAGTGCTGCTCGGCCACCGGGTTGAGCCAGACGGCTTTGGGATAGGCGGCGATGATGCGGGTGAGCCAGGTTTGGCCGCTCTCGGCGTTCCAGGATGAAACGCCGCCGCCGGGTTGCATGATCTCGTAGGGGCTCATCGCCGCGTCGCCGACGAATACGAGTTTCCAGGTATGGTCGTAGGTGTTGAGGACATCGCTGGTGGGTATCGCGTCCGGCGCGCGCATGCGGGCGTCTTTCCAGAGCGTCTCATAGGGGCAGTTGTGGAAGTATAGATGCTTGAGATGCTTGAATTCGGAGCCGGCGGCGGTGAAGAGCTGCTCGGAGAGGGCGATGTGGTCGTCCATCGAGCCGCCGATATCGAGCAGGAGGAGGATTTTCACCGCGTTGTGGCGCTCGGGCACCATTTTGAGATCGAGATAGCCGGCGTTGCGCGCGGTGGAGGTGATGGTGCCGGAGAGATCCAGCTCCTCGGCCGCGCCCTCGCGCGCGAAGCGGCGCAGGCGGCGCAGGGCGACCTTCATGTTGCGGGTGCCAAGCTCGGCATCGCCCGCGAGGTTCTTGAAGCTGCGCTGGTCCCAGACCTTGACCGCCGAGCGGTTGCGCCCGGATTCCTGGCCGATGCGCACGCCCTCGGGATTGTAGCCGTGGGCGCCGAAGGGCGAGATGCCGGCCGTGCCGATCCATTTATTGCCGCCCTGGTGCCGGCTTTTTTGTTCGGCCAGCCGCTGGCGCAGGGTTTCCATCAGCTTCTCGAAGCCGCCCATGGCCTCGATTTCGGCTTTTTCCTCGGGCGTGAGGTTTTTCTCGGCCAGCTTGCGCAGCCATTCCTCGGGAATGTCGCGCACCGGCACGCCATCGGGCGTGGCGGGAGGCGGTTGCAGGATGCCCTTGAAGCTCTCGGCGAAGACACGGTCAAACCGGTCGAGGAAGCGCTCATCCTTCACCCAGGTGGCGCGGGCGAGATAGTAGAAATGATCGACATCGTAATCAGCGAGTCCGGCCTGCATCGCCTCCTGCAAGGTCAGGAACTCGCGGAGCGAGACCTTGACGCCGGCGGCGCGCAGAGCCAGGAAAAACGCGAGGAACATGGCTTAGTTGGCGCCGCGGCGGTTGAGGAAGGCCAGGCGCTCGAAGAGATGCACGTCCTGCTCGTTCTTCAGCAGCGCGCCGTGCAGCGGGGGGATGAGCTTGGCCGCGTTGCGCTCGCGCAACAGCTCGGGGCCGATATCCTCGGCCAGGAGCAGTTTCAGCCAGTCCAGAAATTCCGAGGTGCTGGGCCGCTTTTTCAGGCCCGGGATGTCGCGCAGCTCGAAGAAGGCGCTCAGCGCCTCGCGCAGGAGCAGGTGGCTGATGCCGGGATAGTGCACATCGACGATGCGCTGCATGGTCTCACGGTCAGGGAATTTGATGTAGTGGAAGAAGCAGCGGCGCAGGAAGGCGTCGGGCAGCTCCTTCTCGTTATTGGAGGTGATGATGATGATCGGGCGCTGCCGGGCCTTGATCGTCTGCCGGGTTTCGTAGACGAAAAATTCCATGCGATCGAGTTCGAGCAGGAGATCGTTGGGGAATTCTATATCCGCCTTGTCGATCTCGTCGATCAGCAGCACGGGGGCGGTTTCGGCGGCGAATGCGTCCCACAATTTGCCGCGGATGATGTAGTTGGAGATGTCATGCACGCGGGAGTCACCGAGTTGGGAGTCGCGCAGGCGGGAAACCGCGTCATACTCGTAGAGACCCTGCTGCGCCTTGGTGGTGGATTTGACGTGCCAGGAGATGAGCGGTTTGCCGAGCGCGGTGGCGATCTCCTGCGCCAGAACGGTTTTGCCGGTGCCGGGCTCGCCCTTGATGAGCAGCGGCCGCTGCAGCGCGACGGCGGCGTTGACGGCGACCTTGAGGTCATCGGTGGCAACGAATGTATCAGTCCCTTCAAAGCGCATGTCTCGTCCTTGCCGTTTATGGTTCTTAATTCTCGCGCCGGGACACGATACGTCAAGAACGGGGCGCTGGCTTATTTTTTCGCCTCGAATTTGTAGGGGCTGGCGCTGGTGGTCAGCGGGTTGATGCTGAGGCGGTGCGCGAGCGGGGGGAAGGCGCGGGAGCGGCAGTCCTGGCGGTCGCACAGGCGGCAGGAGAGGCCGATGCCCACCGCGGCGGTGGCGAGGTCCAGCCCGTCGCCATAGACCACCTCGCCGGCGTGGCTGATGTCGCACCCCATGGCGACGACGCGCACCGGCGGCGGCTCGCCCCAGCGGGCGGGGCGGCCGGTGATGGCGCGGGCGAAGCAGAGAAAGGTTTCAGTGCCGGAAAGCTGCGCGACCTGCACCCGGATGGTGCCGGGAGTGGCGAAGGCGGCGTGGACGATCCAGCGCGGGCAGGTGCCGCCGAAGCGCATGAAGGGGAAGCCGGCGGCGGAGAAGCGCTTGCTGACATTGCCGGCAGGGTCTACCCGCAAAAAGAAGAACGGCACGCCGCGCGCGCCGTTGCGCTGCAGGGTGGAGAGGCGGTGGCAGGCTTGCTCATAGCTGACGCCAAAGCGCGCGGCGATGGCGTCCACATCGTAACGCAGCTGGCGCGCGGTTTCGAGAAATGGGTCATAGGGCATGAGGATGGCGCCGGTGACATAGTTGAGCAGGCCGATGCGCAGCAGCTCCGTGGCGTCTCGCGAGGAGGGGCTGGCGGCTTTGACGATGGGCTCGATCGCCTCGCGCGCCTCCAGCAGGGCGAGCTGGAAGGCCATCTGGAAGCCGCGGCTCTCGCGGGGCAGATCCTCCGAGAGGGTGAGCAGCCTGGATTTGGAATCGAACACCCGCAGGGCGCCGGGCAGCGGCTGCACGCGCACGATGAGCCCGTGCACCTGGCGCAGCCGCTCGGCCAGGGCATGGCTGCTGCCGATGGCCTGCGCGTTGAGGGTGGCGTTGATGGCCTCGGCGGCGGATTCGAGGGTTGGGAAATGGTTCTCATGGTCGTGGAAGAAATCCCGCACCTCTTCGTTGGGCAGCATGATCTTGCGGCCCGAGGGCAGGGTGATGCCCGAGGATTCCTCGCGCGCGCCGGCCAGGGCGCGGTGCAGCGCCAGAATCGCGCGCGCGCCGTTGGGGGCGGCGGCAAGGGCCTGGATCTCGGCTTCGGGAACCGGCTCGATGGCCAGCTGCGGGTCGGCGAAGACTTCGCGCAGGGCGACCTCGAACTCACGCTCCTGCACGCCGGAGAGGGCCGCGAGGTCGACATGGAGGATGTCCGTGAGCTTGAAGAGGAGCGAGGCGGTGACGTTGCGTTGGTCATGCTCGACGAGGTTAAGGTAGCTCGTTGAAATACCGAGCTTTTGCGCCAGGCCTTGCTGGGAATAGCCTTGCTCCATGCGCAGGCGGCGGATGGTTTTACCAATGGCGGCTTTTGACATGATTTACATATAGCAAAAATTTACAGTAAAGTTGAATACTTATTTCAGGATATCCTGGCGATTTATCGCTATGCATCGCGGTGCAATGTAAATTATTAACTGTGTTACGCGAAACCGCTGCGTACCCAGGAGACCCGCCATGCTGACCCAGACCACCACCGCCGGAATGACCATAGAAACCATGCAGGGCCACGATTATGATGATGGCCTGGTGCACGCCCATGGCTGGGCCCGTGAACCGCGCGAGCGCAAGGCCGCGGTGACGGTGCATGATTATGATGACGGCCTGGTGCATGCCCATGGCTGGGCCATGTCTTCCCCCGAACGCTAAAAAATTCCGGCCCTCAGGCCGCTTGCCCGCCATGCGGGCTTGACCTGGGGGCCGAATCGCCCTCAAATAAGACCAACAACTCAATAACACGCGCATAAGCGCCGCCTGTTCAGGAAACGTCCGCGAACACCCCTGGGTGATGATACCCAGGGTTTTTTATTGTTTATTGTTCATTTTTTCAGGCTTTTGCGCGGCGCGGAAACCATGCCAATTTCAGTTTATGTCTGCCCGGCCGTTCATTCTTAACCCAGACCTGCTGCTCAGGGCCTATCGGCTGGGGTTGTTCCCCATGGCGGAGGCGCGCGGGAGCAAGACGCTGCACTGGCTGGACCCAGAGGCGCGCGGGGTGCTGCCGCTGGATGGGTTTCATCTCTCACGCAGCCTGATGAAGACGCTGCGGAGCGGCAAATTCACCGTGACGGCGGATGCCGACTTCTCCGCCACCATAGCCGGCTGCGCCGCGATGCGGGAAAACCGACCGGAGACGTGGATCAACCAGGAGATCGAGCGGCTGTTCATCGAGCTGTTCCAGCTCGGCTTCGCGCATAGCGTGGAGACCTGGGAAAACGGCAAGCTGGCCGGCGGGCTTTATGGCGCGTGCCTGGGGGGGGCGTTTTTTGGCGAGAGCATGTTCTCCACCGCGACGGACGCCTCCAAGGTGGCGCTGGCGCATCTGGTGGCGCGGCTGCGCCTGGGCGGGTTCACGCTGCTGGATACGCAGTTCATCACCGCGCATCTGGCCCGCTTCGGCGCGACCGAGATTTCACGCGAGGCGTATCATGCCCTGCTGGCGCAGGCGGTGGAAATTCCGGCGCGCTTCATCGCCAGCCCTGATCCTGCCTTATTGCTGCGCGAAATAGAGGCCATGAGGAAAGAATCATCATGAGAATTTGGCTTTTCGCCGCGCCGGCGCTGCTGGCGGCGGCCCCTGCCCTGGCCATGCCGGCTTTTTTGCCCACGCGGGATGTCGCCATCACCTATGAGCTGGACGCGCCGGGGCGCGCGGCGCAGGATTACCTGCTGAATTATGACGCGGCGCAGGAGCTGGCGCGGATAGAAAGCCCGGCGCAGGGCATTTATATCCTGGCGAACCTGCCATCGGGCCAGGCGCAGGTGGTGGTGCCCGCCCTGCACGCGATTGTGCAGGCGCCTGATTTCTCGGCCCTGACGCAGGAGATTTCCACCGCCGGGGGGGCGCAGTTCACCCCGCTGGGGCAAGGGCATTATGCGGGCATGGCCTGCCGGAAATATCTGGTGCTGAGCGCCCATGGCTCCGGCACGGCCTGCATAACGCCCGATGGGGTGGTGCTGCATTTCGCCGGGCAGGATGCGAACGGCTCGGCCGAGGTGACGGCGCTCTCGGTGGCTTATACGCCCCAGCCGGCGCAGGAATTCGCGCTGCCGAACGGGTTTTCCGACGTGACGCTGCCGCCAGGGGCGCTGCAGGCGCTGCTACAGCCGCAATAAGGCAGGAAAGCTGGCGGCGCGGGCGCCGGCGATGTGGAATTTTTTATCGCGCGCGCTGAAGCCGGCCTCCTGGGTGATGGCGGCGGGTTTGAGGCGCAGCCAGTCCGCCAGGGCCGCGATGATGGCCGCGTTGGCCCGCCCGTCCTCGGGCGGGGCGGTGATGCTGACCTTGAGGCGCGCCGCCGGCCAGCCGGGGCTGGGCGCGGCGACGATGAGCGGGCCGATTTGCGCCCGCCGCGCGCCCGGATGCGCCTTGACCGCGATGACCAGCCCGGAGGCGGTTTCCAGCCAGCAGCTCACCGCCCGGCTTATTGGCCCGCGACGAAGCGCTCCAGCCAGTGGATGGTGTAGTCGCCCTCGATGAATTCGGGCGCCTGCAGGATTTTCTCATGCAGGGGGATCGTGGTTTTGATGCCGGTGATGACGAACTCCCGCAGGGCGCGGCGCATGCGGGAGATCGCCTCGTCGCGGGTGCGGCCGTAGCTGATCAGCTTGGCGATCAGGCTGTCATAATGCGGGGGGACGCGGTAGCCGGCGTACAGAGCTGAATCGACGCGCACGCCAAGCCCGCCGGGGGGGTGGTACATGACCACGGTGCCGGGTGAGGGCGCGAAGGTTTCAGGGTCCTCGGCGGTGATGCGGCACTCAATGGCGTGGCCGCTGAGGTGAATCTCGTGCTGGGTGTAGCCGAGCGGCTCGCCGGCGGCGATGCGGATCTGCTCATGCACCAGGTCCAGCCCCGAGATCATCTCCGAGACCGGATGCTCCACCTGCAGGCGGGTGTTCATCTCGATGAAGGAGAATTGTTCGTCCTGGTAGAGGAATTCCAGCGTGCCGGCGTTGCGGTAGCCGATTTTGCGCAGCGCCTTGGTGACGGTGGCGCCAAGCTCCTCGCGCTGGGCGGCGGTGATGACGGGGCTGCCCGCTTCTTCCAGCACCTTCTGGTGGCGGCGTTGCAGGGAACAGTCCCGCTCGCCGACATGGACCACGGCGCCGTGATTGTCGGCGAGGATCTGCAGCTCGATATGGCGGGGCTTGTCCAGATATTTTTCCATGTAGACGGCGTTGTTGCCGAACGCGGCGCCGGCCTCGGCGCGGGCCTCATGGAAGGCGGCGGCCAGCTCGTCGGCGTTGTAGGCCACCTTCATGCCCCGCCCGCCGCCGCCGGCGGCGGCCTTGATAAGCACCGGGAATTTGATCTTCTCGGCAATCACATGCGCTTCCTCAAGCGTCGCGATTTCGCCGGGGGAGCCGGGGACCAGGGGGACGCCGAGTTCCATCATCGTGGTTTTGGCGGTGATCTTGTCGCCCATCATGCGGATATGCGCCGCCGTGGGGCCGATGAAGACCAGATTATGCGCCTCGACCATTTCAGCGAAGGCCGCGTTCTCGGAGAGAAAGCCGTAGCCGGGGTGGATGGCCTCGGCGCCGGTGATGAGCGCGGCGGAAATGATCGCCGGCATGTTGAGGTATGAATCGCGCGCCAGCGGCGGGCCGATGCACACGCTCTCATCGGCGAGGCGGACATGCATGGCGTCAGTGTCGGCGGTGGAGTGCACGGCCACGGTGGCGATGCCGAGTTCCCGGCAGGCCCGCTGGATGCGCAGCGCGATTTCGCCGCGATTGGCGATGAGGATTTTCTTGAACATGTTAGCGGATGATCATTCGATGATCAGCAGGGGCTCGTCGAACTCAACCGGCGAGCCGGAGGCCACGAAAACCTGCTTGACGGTGCCAGCGCGCGGCGCCTTGATCTGGTTGAAGGTCTTCATCGCCTCGATCAGCAGCAGGGTCGCGCCGGCTTCGACCGTCTGGCCGACGCTGACATAGGGGGCGGCGCCAGGCTCGGCGGAGAGATAGGCGACACCCACCATCGGGCTCTTGACCACGCCGGGATGCTTGGAGGGGTCGGCCTTGGGCTCGACAGCCGGCTCCGGCGCGTGGGCGGGGAGATGGGCCGCAACCGCGTGCGCCGGCGGGGGCGCCGCGATTACCTGCGCGTGGACCTGCGGGGGGGTGCGCACCAGACGGACCTTGCGGTCGCCCTCGGCCAGCTCGATTTCCGAAAGGCCGGTGTCGCTGAGCAGCTCCGCCAGCTCGCGCAGGGTTTTGGGATCGAAGGAAAGGCTCATTGATCTTCTTCCAGAATGTCTGAGAGGGCGATGAGTGCCAGCCTATAGCCCGCAAAGCCAAGGCCGCAAATGACCCCGTCAGCCGCGCGGGAGACATAGGAGTGGTGGCGGAAGCTCTCACGCTTGTGAATGTTGGAGAGATGCACCTCGATCACCGGAATGTCGAGGGCGAGGATGGCGTCCATCAGCGCGACGGAGGTGTGGGAGTAGCCGGCCGGATTGATGATGAGCCCGGCGGCGCGGGCGCGCGCCTCATGCACCCAGGAGATCAGCTCGCCTTCCAGGTTGCTTTGCCGGATATCAACCGCGATGCCCAGGCCCTCGGCGGTTTCAGCGCAGAGGGTTTCCAGATCGTCCAGCGTGCCGGTGCCGTAGACTTCCGGCTCGCGGGTGCCCAGCAGGTTAAGGTTCGGACCGTTCAATACAAAAATAAGTGGTGTCGTCATTTTATCCCCGCTAGCACACCCAAATCGTAGCCGCCAAATTTTGCGCGCGGCGGCCTTGCCGGGGGGGACGGCGCAACCGATAATGCGGGCATGAGTGTGAGCGCGGAAAATATGTGCCTGACGGTGAATGGCGAGACCCTGGCCTTGACGGCGGGCTTGACCGTGGCGGGGCTGATCGCGCAGCTGGGGCTGGATGTGCGCAAGGTGGCGGTGGAGCGCAATTTGGAGATCGTGCCGCGCTCAACCTACGCGCAGGTTGCCCTGAACCCTGGCGACGCGCTTGAAATTGTTCATTTTATTGGTGGCGGTTAGATGGATTCTGACGTGGGGACGGGCGATGAGTGGACCGTGGCGGGGCGCCGATTCGCCTCGCGGCTGGTGGTCGGCACCGGGAAATACAAGGATCTGCCCACCACCGCGGCGGCCATAGAGGCCTCGGGCGCGGAAATGGTGACGGTTGCGGTGCGGCGCGTGAATCTCTCCGACCGCAACGCGCCGATGCTGCAGGATTATGTGAGCCCGCAGAGATACACTTATTTACCGAATACCGCCGGCTGCTTCACGGCTGATGAGGCGGTGCGCACCCTGCGCCTGGCACGCGAGGCGGGGGGATGGAATTTGGTGAAGCTGGAGGTGCTGGGGCCGGCGCCGACGCTCTACCCGGACATGCCGGCGACCCTTGAGGCGGCCAAGGCGCTGATCAAGGATGGATTCGAGGTGATGGTGTATTGCTCGGATGATCCGATCGCCGCGAAACGGCTGGAGGAGATGGGCTGTGTCGCCATCATGCCGCTCGGCGCGCCGATCGGCTCCGGGCTTGGGGTGCAGAACCCGCTGATGATCCAGATGATCATCGAGCAGGCGAAAGTGCCGGTGCTGGTGGATGCTGGAGTCGGCACCGCGTATGACGCCACCTTCGCGATGGAGCTGGGCTGCGATGCCGTGCTGGTGAATTCGGCCATCGCCATGGCCGATGACCCGGTGCTGATGGCGCGCGCGATGAAGGCGGGCGTGGAGGCGGGGCGATTCGCCTTCCGCGCCGGGCGCATTCCGCGCCGGGGGTTTGCCAGCGCCTCCAGCCCGATGACCGGGCTGATCCGCTAAGAGGCTAGCCGGGGGCGCGCGGGAGCTTGCAGCCCACGGGTATCTGCCCGGTGTAAGGGAGCCAGGTTTGGGTCTGGCCGAAGATGGGCAGGCCGAGATAGCCGTGCATCCGCAGATGGTGGTCGGCATCCAGCCGGATGCTGGCCTGGTAGATGTCGCCGTTGCGCGGGTCCTGCACCGTGCCGACCCAGGCGCTGGCGCCGTTATCGCCGGTGACCAGGGCTGTTTTAAGGATCGGCTCGCCGCATTGGGGCTGGCCGCGCCAGTTTAGGGGCATTGGGTCGGTCTGGTGTTTGAGGGCGATGCCGACGATGCGGCCGCAGAGCGCGCCGCCGCAGGGCGCCACCTGAATGACGGCGGCATGATTGGCGGTGAGCCAGTTGCCGAGTGGGGGTGCTGGCGGGCTGGCGGCGGCGAGTGCCGCGCCGCCCCCGCACAGCAAGGTGGTTAGCAGGCAGAAGCCCTGGAAAAGGCGAAACAAGAAAAGTCTCCCAGACGGATCAGCGCATTTTTTCTTCCAATCCGATGGGATGCCACCTACCAAGGTTTTCCCGCGCCGGACTAGTGAATACGCATGCCCCTTTGAAGATTTCGCGTAGCTGTTGCAAAAAAAGCGCATATCTGGCGGTTCAGCCTTCCAGATGCAGGCGCAGGGTCAGCGCGTCGCCGCCATCGGGGTAGTAGGCCTTGCGGATTCCGGTTTGCGCGAAGCCCAGGGAGGCATAGAGCGCGCGGGCGGCGGTGTTGTCCACCGC
>JAKBAQ010000265.1 GCA_021808985.1 Pseudomonadota bacterium | reverse complement strand
TCAAAGGGCACCGAGCGCATCGCCCCCCCATAGGTGCGGCTAATCAGCCCGGCATCATCCAGCTCCGCCAGGTCCCGCCGCACCGTCTCCGTCGAAACCCGCAGCCGCTCGGAGAGCATGTTCACCCGCAGGCTCGGCGTGGCGCGTAATTCCGCGATAATCCGCGACTGACGTTCGGCCTTGCTCAGGCGGGGGAATGGGCTGCTCATGCCGCTTTATGGCACAACCCACAAGCCCAACACCAGCCTGCGGCATTTTTTCCCGACTTGCCAACACTCCCATACGGCAACCCTGGATATTTGCTTGTTGACAAGTCCAAATTGACATGCTTCAAACATTTTATATTGTAAGTCGCGCAAAAAAATCCCAAAGGACGCGCCCATGTTCGATTACGGCCACTTCAAGTTTGAAAACAAACAGGAATGCCTCGACACCGCGATCCGCTACTGGAATCCGGACAAGACCCTGTTCTGGCAAAAAGCCGGAATAGACCTCGTCATCGGCCGTCGCGAGGGCTACTGCCTCTACGACATGGAAGGCCGCCGCCTGATCGACCTTCACCTCAACGGCGGCACCTTCAATTTCGGCCACCGCCACCCCGAGCTTATCGAAACCCTCAAGGGCGCGCTTGATTATTTTGATATCGGCAATCACTGGTTCCCCTCGGTGGCGCGCGCCGCCCTCTCCGAGGCCCTCATCAAGGCCACCCCGGGCATGAAGTACGCCATCTTCGGCGCCGGCGGGGCCGAGGCGGTTGATATCGCCATCAAATCCGCGCGCTACGCCACCAAGCGGCGCAAAATCGTCTCCATCATCAAGGGCTATCACGGCCATGGCGGCCTCTCCGTCGCCACCGGCGACGAGCGTTTCAGCAAAATATTCCTGGCCGACCAGCCAGATCTTTTCCTCCACGTCCCCTTCAACGACATCGGCGCCATGGAGCAAGCCCTGCAAACGGGCGACATCGCGGCCCTGATCATGGAAACCATCCCCGCCACCTATGGCTTTCCCCTGCCCAACCCTGGCTACCTCGCCGCCTGCAAATCCCTCTGCGAGAAATACGGCGCGCTCTACATCGCCGATGAGGTCCAAACCGGCCTCATGCGCTGCGGCGCGCTCTGGGGCTGGCAAACCTACGGCATCCAGCCTGACATCATGGTAACCGCCAAGGGCCTCTCGGGCGGCCTGTACCCAATTTCCGCCTGCCTGGTGAATGAGCGCGCCGGCGGCTGGCTCAATGAGGATGGCGCCGCCCACATCTCCACCTCCGGCGGCGCCGAGCTTGGCTGCGTGGTCGGCCACAAGGTGCTGGAGATGCTGCTGCGCCCCGAGACCATCGCCAACGTCCACGCCGTGGCCACGTTTTTTCACGAGGCGATGGCCGAAATGATCCGCCGTCACGGCGACATCTTCACCGGCGTGCGCCAGCGCGGCGTCATTCTGGGGCTGGAGTTCAACCACCCCGAAGGCGCGGTCCACGCCTCCCGCGCGCTCTATGAGCATGGGATCTGGGCCATCTTCTCCTCGCTCGACAAGCGCGTCCTGCAATGGAAGCCCGGCGTCCTGCTCAGCCACGCCATGTGCGAGGAAATCATAGACCGGTTCGATGCGGCCATGCCGCGCGCGCGCGCGCTCATCCGCGCCGCCACATAAGGGGGGTTCATTCGTGTCCGAACAGGCTCTGCTGAAAGTTCCCGATTCCGCCTACGAAACCTCGCTGCTTAAAATTGAGCGGTCGCGCTGGGCGGTGTCGCGGTTCCAAAAAATGGACCATGCGGCCACCGCGCGCGTGGTCCAGGCCGCCGCCGCCGCCGCCCACGCCAAATCCCAGTTTTACGCTGAATGGGCGGTGCGCGAAACCGGCATGGGCGTGGTCGCGCACAAGCGCCAGAAGAACGAGGCCTGCTCCAAGGGGCTGGTGGACATGTACGGCGCCGAGGATTTCGTCTCCCCCCGTATTGACAGCGCAACAAAAATCGTCGCGCTGCCGCGCCCCGCCGGCGTCATTTTCGCGCTCATCCCGGTCACCAACCCCGTCTCCACCATCTATTTCAAAACCCTTATGGCGCTGATGACCCGCAACGCCATCATTCTCTGCCCCCACCCCGGCGCCAAATCCGTCTGTGCTGACGCCGCGCGCACCCTGGCCCAAGCCGCCACCGCCGCCGGCGCGCCCGAGGGCGTGATCCAGGTGATCGACGACCCCAACATCCCGCTGATCGAAAAACTCATCGCCGACGCCCGGGTCGATCTGGTGATCGCAACCGGCGGCCCGGCCGTGGTCAAGGCCGCCTACCGCTCTGGCAACCCGGCCCTGGGCGTCGGCCCCGGCAACGCCCCGGTCTTGGTTGACGACACGGCCGACCTCAAACAAGCCGCCAAACGCATCGTCGCCTCCAAATCCTTTGACAATTCGATTCTCTGCACCAACGAATCCACCCTCCTCGCCTTCAGCGCCATCGCCGATTCCCTGCTCGCCTGCCTGCGCGCGCAAGGCGCGCACATCTGCACGCCCGAGGAAACCGCCAAACTGCGCGCCCTGCTCTTCACCGCCGACGGCTTCAACACCAGCATGCTCGGCCGTGACGCCGAAACCATCGCCCGCGCCGCCGGCTTGCGGGCGCCGGGGGCTAAAATCCTCATCACCCCGGTTGATCTGGTGCAGCCCGAGGAAACACTGGTGCGCGAGAAGCTCTGCCCCGTTCTGGCCTTCGCGCGGGTGGGCGGCATCGGCCAGGCCATCTCCTGCGCCCGCTCCATCATGCGCACCGCCGGGCGCGGCCACTCCGCCGCCATCCATTCGCGCAACGAATCCCATATCATGGCCTTCAGCGCCGCCCTGCCCGCCTTGCGCGTGGCGGTCAACGCCGGCTGCTCGCTCGGCGCCTCGGGGTTTGAAACCTATCTCGGCCCCTCGATGACCATCGGCACCGGCTTCGCCGGCGGCTCATCCCTCTCTGAAAACCTGACCCCGCATCACCTCGTCCAGTTCGCCCGCATCGCCTACAACAAAGACAGTTCAGAGCTTTTCGGCGATTTCACGGGGCTGGACCCGCTCACCCCACCCCAGGCCGCGCCCACGCCAGCACTCGCGCCCGCGTCCGCGCCCCTCATGGCGGC
>JAKBAQ010000038.1 GCA_021808985.1 Pseudomonadota bacterium | reverse complement strand
TGTGTCGCCTGGCCGAGGTTGCCGGCTGGAACGAGGTTGAGATCGTTCAGCATGTTGTTCCACTGCGTTTCGTAGTCCTGCTCGTAGAGTTTGATGACGTTTTGTTCGAGGTTGACCATGTCCGGGCTGTTGGGGTCGATCTGCTGCGTGGTGCCGAGCACCCAGCTTTCGTTCGCCACATCCTGCGCCGCATGGGTGAGGGCCGGCAACAGCACGTTGTGAAAGCCATTGACCGTATAGAAACCGGGGATGCCATCGGTAAGCGGCTTGCCCGAGGCGCGGGTGAACAGCCCGACCCCTGCGGGGCCCATCGCATCGCCCGGAATCCAGGGTGGCACCTGCGAGGCGGCGGCGGAATCGCGGATGCGCGAGTACACGCGCTCAGCGAGCGAGACGCGGCTGAAAGTGGCACGCGCGGCTTCCACCAGCGCGCCATCCAGCGGAACCGGCGGCAGCGGCGCGCTAAGCAGCGCGACAAGGTGCTGCATCAGGTCTTCGCGCACAGGCTGCGCCGCAAGGCCGGGGTAAAGCCGCTCCCAGTCCAGTTTCATCCAGGCTTCGACGAGAGGCTTGTCCAAAGGCCCCTGGCCGCCCAGCATCAGATAGACGCGGGTGGCCTGGTAGAGAAATTCAGGCCGGTCGAAACCGCCGCGCATTTCGGATTCCAGCTGCAGAATAAGCCGGGGGAGCATCGCGTTGTCGAGCGCGTTGAGATAGAGGGTGGAGGCGCCGGTTTTCAGCTTGCTGCTTTGGTTGAGGCCGAAACCCATGCCGCCATGCGCGTTGGTGTCACCGGGGCCGAAGGGCATGTTGCGCGCCTGATCGAGCATGGGAAGGATCGTGAGCATATTGGGGTCCTGCACCGGGTTCAGTGGCAGTGCCTGCGCCGTGTTGGTGTAGGTTGTCAGCGCCGCGTTGCTGGCGGCGATAGCGCTGGCGTTATGGGCGCGGCTGACCACCAGGCCGGCGAGCAGCCCAAGGAAGACCAGCCCGACGGCGGCGAAGCCACCAGCGCGCAGCATGAGCCGTTTGCGCATGGCGGCGGGGTTGGCGCTGCCCAGCATGGCCTCGTTGAAAATAACGTCGCGCAGCAGACGGGTAAGAAAATAGCTGCGGCCGGAGGCGGCGCGCAGGCTTGGCGCGCGGCGCTGGTCAATACCGAAGGCGCGGGAAAGCGCGCCGGTGAGACGGTCGATGGGCGTGCCCTCTTGGGTGCCGGAAGTCATGTAGACACCGCGCAGATAGGGGGCTGGGTCCAGCGAGGAACCGCCGAAGGCTTCCTGAATGAACTCGGTGAGCGGTGCGGCCAGGCTGGCGACCTGAGCGGGGAAACCAGCGATCAGCGCGCGGCGCTCTGGGCTGCGTTCACCTTGCAGCAGGTCGATCAGGCGCTCATCCAGCCGCGCGGTCAGGGCATTGAATTCCCCGGCGAAGGCGCTGACTGAACCAGCCTGGCCGCCGCCCTCCGCCGGGAAGGTGACACCCCAGATCTGGCCACGCTTTTCGGCGTCCAGATTGTCGAAGAATTCGGTGAAGCCGGCCAGCAGGTCCGCTTTGGTGAGCAGTGCATAGACCGGCAGCTTCAGGTTCAGGCGTTCGGTGATCTCCTTGATCCGCTTGCGGATGGCATGGGCATGGGCAAGACGCTCCTCCCGCGGGGCGGAGGCGATGTCGGCCAGCGAAATGGCGACGATGACGCCATTGAGGGCTTGGCGCTCGCGGGTGCGCTTGAGCAGGTCGAGAAAGCCCTCCCAGCCGGCTTTGTCGACATTCGCATTGGAATCCTGGGTGGTGTAGCGCCCGGCGGTGTCGATCAGCACCGCGTCCTCGGTGAACCACCAGTCGCACAGCCGCGTGCCGCCAACCCCGGCGACAGCACCTTGGCCAAGCTCGGCCGCCAGGGGGAATTTGAGACCCGCGTTAAGGAGTGCCGTGGTTTTGCCAGCGCCTGGCGGGCCAATGATGACGTACCAGGGCTGCTCATAGATATAGCCCTTGGTGCCGCGCGCCTTGCGCAGCAACGCGAGGGAGGTTTTGAGCTTTGTGCTCATGGCCGTGAGCTCTTCGGCGGCGGCGGTGTCTTGGGCTGAAGGGCCGGTGGCGGCGACGCCTGCCGCCAGCTGGGCCTCGCGCTTGGCGCGGCGGCGGCTGAGCAGCAGATTCACGCCGAGCCAGACGGCGAAAATGACCAGGATGATGCCGAGGCGGACGATCCACCCCGCCAGAGCCGCAATGAACGGCGCGAAGAACCAGACCAGCACAGCCAGCACCGCGGCGCCGATAAAGCTGAGGAACCAGCGGGAGATGAAGAAGCTCAGGACTTTGCTCATGGGTATGCTCAGTTCTGAATGGCGTGGTTAAGTACGATTTCGATGCGGCGATTCTGCGCCCTGCCGGCCGCGGTGTCGTTTGTGGCGACGGGGGCGGTATCACCCATTCCCTTCGCGGAGATGCGGCTCTGGTCGCCGATGGTCTGGTCCATGATCGCGGCGGCGGCCTGCGCGCGGGCGGTGGAGAGTTCGAAATTGGAGGGGAATTGCAGGGTGTGGATCGGTTGGTTGTCCGTGTAGCCGATAACCGTCACCGTGCCGCTCTCGCGGCCGAGGGCGGTGCCGATTTTCTGCAGCAGAGGCACGTCGTCAGCCTCGACCACGGCGCTGCCGCTGCCGAAGAGACCCTGGTTGTTGATGCGCACGATCGGCGTGTTGACGGTGCCGAGCACGCTGACCTTGCCAGCCGCGATTTCCGGCGAAAGGAAGGCGCTGATACGGTCAAGGATATTTGGGCCAGGGGAGGTGGGTTCAACCGGAGCGACCACCGGCTGCGCGCGTACGATGGTGGGAAGGGCGTTGGGCGGGGCGGTGACGGCGGCTTCAAACTGCGCGTCCGAATTACGGACGAGAGAGAACAGGAACACACTGTATAGAACACCGAGAACACCAAGCGCGGCGACGCCGGCAAGCCACACCGGAACGGAGAAACGGCTGGGCCGGTAGGGGGCGTTCACACCCTGCCAGTGTGGCGAGAGGGCAGCCTCTCCGGCGGGGCGCAGACGGCGGATGACGGCGTATGTGTCTTCGCGCAATTTGTCGATTTCCGCCGGACCGCGGGGCGAGAGCCGGTAGCGCCCCATGTAGCCGAGAGAGAGGCAAAAATACATGAGCTCCAGCACAGGAAGGAAATTTCCGGGGTTTTGGCGCAGTTGGGTCAGCACATCAAAAAAGCGCTCGCCGCTGCGCACTTCCTGGTGGAAGGTGGAGACCATGGAGCGTGTGGCCCAGGCGCCCTGGCTGCCCCAGGGCGTGGCCAGCACCACGTCATCCAGGCTGGCGCACAGCGCGTAATGCGCCGGGCGGAGCTGCTCCATGGGAATGTTCTGGGCGCGCGCGGTTTCTTCGAACCGGCGGATCTCACGGGTCGCGCGTTCGCGCAGGTCGCTGGAGTCCGGGGCGTTCAAGGTGTTGCGCAGGCGGGCCAGCAATTGCAGCAGCGGGCCGGCGGCGGCGATGAGCGGGGAGCCGCCCATGCCGATGCTCTCCGGCGCATCGCTGGCCGCGCGCGGGGCGGGCTGTGCCGCGTATTGCGGCGCGGCGGGCTGTTGTGCCGCGTAGGGGGCGGCTGGGGAATCAAACGGTGAGGGGGCAGGCGGCGGCGCGGCGGGAGATGCGGGTTTTTTGCCACCGGGCGTCGGGCGAATGATCGTGCGGTCGGAATCTTCCGGCTCGGAAAATGGATTATCGCTCATCGTCTTAAAATCCTCGTCGATGCACGCGTTAACGATATGAAAAACTAGCCTTTGATCGCCCACAGTTCCATGCGCAAATTCGGAAATTCACCGGATACATGAATGGCGAAGCCTCCGGAGGTTTGCATCTGCTGCCAATGCGGGCTGTTGCGGTCCAGTTCGAAATAGGTGGCGCCGGCATAAAAAGGAATTTGCCGGGGCGCGACGGGCATTGGCCGGATGGCGATGCCTGGTAAAGCGACGTTCACCAGCTCACGTATATGCTCGACGGCGCCGATTTTTATCTGCGCCGGGAACAGCCGGCGCAGGGTCTCGGTGGGGACATCGGCCTGCACGCTGAGGACGAAATTGGCGGCGCGCAACACGTTGCGGTCGTTGATGGGGCCGACATGGACGCCATGGCGGCGCTCCTGCAACGGGATGGCCACCGCGTTCTGCTCAATGACCGACGAGAGCGAGCGCCGCAGATCGGCGATAACCGGGGCAAAGCTGCGTTGCAGATCCTCATGCCGGTAGCCGGGATAGGCGTTGGGGCGGCGGTTCGCGCTGGTGAAGGTGGCGAATTCGGCGGCCATTTCCACATAGGCGGCGTAGAGAGTCTCGGGGTGGATGTTGGCGGCGTCAGCCCAGTGCTGGAGCAGTGCCTGCCAGCGGTTGATGGCCTGCAGCAGCATGAAGTCCGCGACTTCGGCCACGCCGCGCGCGCCGGGGGCGTTGACCCGCGCCGCCAGGGCCTCGCCGCGCTGGTTGATCATGCCGGTGAATTCAGTGATCAGCCCGGTCAGCGCCGGGATGGCGTTGCAGACCAGCGCCGGCGGCAGCCAGTTGTCATCCAGGGTCACGCGCTTGTCGGAGGAGACCTCCATGATGCGGGCGAGGGGAATGCAAAGGTAGCCGCCGCGGTCGTCGGTATCGAGCAGATAGCGCAGCTTCAGCCGCCCGACGAGCAGTTCGGCGGCTTGGGGTGAGCTGGAATGTGTGTCGTAGGCCTCGAAGGATTGAGCCTTGTAGCGGCCCTCGGCGCTGCCATCGGCGGCGGCGATTTCCACCGCGCCATTCTGGCGGATCGGCAGGGCCAAATGGATCAGCACGCCACGTGTATTGTCCGGCACCTCGAAGGGGGATGGATGATCGGTCTCACCCGGGAGGGAAAAGGGCGTGCCATCCTCGAACACGCCGGCGGCGGCGGCGATGGCAAAGCGCCCGGTGCCGAGCAGGTCTTTATCAAGCGTGATCTGCGTCAGCCCCCAGGGGTGCGGCCGCAGCGGCGCGGCGCGGCCGCGCACGAAGGCTTCCAGCCAGCGGTCCTGCTGTTGGAAATGCTGAGAGCGGAGGAACATGCCCTCCTGCCATACAACGCGGTTGGTCCAGCTCACGGGCAGCCTCGCATGAAGTTCAAATCCCCTTAATATTTGCCGTTTAGCCGGAAAATTCGTTACTTATGCAGTGTCGCGGTTAGTCCATTTATCTGCAAGGTCAAGGCGGTGGTGCCGCTGGCGGCGAGAGGAGCCACCAGCTTCCAGGTTGAATGGTTGATGTCCTGGAACAGGACCGCCACGCCGAGCGAAGTGACAGATGGCTTCAGGCTGAGCGTCTCGCTCAGTTTTTGTCCCGGCGCCAGCAAAATCTGTTCAGAGGCGCCCGCTTCATCGGTGCCGAGTACGCTGGCCTCCTGGTTCATCAGGGAATAGACATCGGTGGATTGAAACTTGCCGGTGGCGGTCAACTGGTAGAGCCGGATGGCCACGGCGGTGCCATGGCCGTTGGGGTCAGGGTTCTGCCCGGCGCTGCCGATGATGCTGAGTGACAAAACCGCGGGCGGCGGCGGCGGCGCGGCGCAACTCGCCAATGCCAGGAGTATGAGGCTGGCGAAAAGCTTTTTCATGAGGGCTCCCTGGCGCTGATGTCTCGCAACGCGGTTTCGTAGGCGCGGGCGAAGGTTTTACCAAAGACGCTGTCAAAATCGTCAGCCAGCGCGCGTGTGACGCTATCGTGAAGTTTTTCATAGGCCTCGAAAGCGCGGGCTTTTTTCTGCGCGGGCAGTACGGTGAGGCCGCCTTGCTCATCGGCTTCGGCGCGCAGGCGGGCTGGGTCAAGCTGCGCCAGCAGGGCGCGCACCGCATTCTGCATGGCGGCTATTGTCGCCAGCTCATGCAGGCGCATGTCGCGCAGAGCATCGCTGATGGCAGCCTCGGGTTGCATGTCGATCCGGCGGCCAACCCCGAGCAGGGCGCTCAGCGCGTCGTCGTCATCGGCGGAAAATTTCAGAGGGTTGTTGCCGCGCGAGCGGATCATCGTCTGCTCGATGCGAAAACCGCCCTTGATCTCGGCGCGCGCGATGAGTGCCTGGCGAATGCCCGAGACCGTGGCGCGGAAGGCGGCACCGATGGCGCGCATTGTGTTTTCGGCATTCTCTGGCCTGGCGCCGCGTATTCCGGCGCCTTCGAGGAAGGCGGTGAGCGCTGCATCCGGCGCGGGCGGGGAGATGGGCTGCGCCAGTGTTATGACCGGAGACGCAGGCGGTGCTTGCGGGGCCGCAGGTTGAGCCGCGGGCGCCAAGGGGTCTTCCTGGAATGGGTTGGCCAACGGCGCCGCGGCAGGTGCCGGAGCCGGCTGCGGCGCGGGTTCGAGGAAGGGGGAGGAGTCGTCGCCCAAGCCGCTATCCAGTGAAGTGAACATGCGCTCGGCTGGAGGCTGCCGCGCGGTTGGCGGCTGCGGCGGCTGCGCGGGTGAAGCGGCGGGAAAGCCGAGATCCCAGTCATCATCGGGCAGGAGTTGCTGGCTCACCGGCGGTGGCTTGAATGCATCGCTGAAGGCTTGAGAATGGTCAGGCTGGGTCGGCGCGCTGAGGAAATCGTCATCCGGCACCGAAGCCAGGGGAGAAAACTGCTCAGGCATGGTGACCGAATTGCGCGGCGGCGGGCCGCCGAACAATGGGTCGTTGCCGAAGGCCGATGAGGTGAAGGTTTCGGCCGGTGGTGGTTTAGGCGCAAAGACGTCATCACCGAAAGGGTCATCAAACGGGGATGAGGATTTGGCGCCGAAACCCGGGGCGGCGCCAAATCCCTGCTCTTCGGCGATCCGTACCTCGATCTCGTAGGCGCCAAGCCGGATGCGGTCGCCATCGGCGAGGTTGCGAATCTGGCCTTGGCCTATGGGGTCAGGCTCATTGTTGATGAAGGTGCCATTCGTGCTGGTATCGGCGATTGCCCAGCCACCATTGCGATAAGCAATAACACAATGTTTTTTAGAGAGCATGCGTTCCGGGTCGGGCATGATCCAGTCATTATCGGCGCCACGGCCGATGCGCAGCTCCCCGCCGGTAATGCGCTTGGTTTCCGGGGGTACTGTATCCGGGCAACGTAGAACGCTGAGAGTGAGGGTCATGCCGCCTCCACGGGTAGCCGGCCTGGGCCGCCGTTGGCGATATCATGTGCTGACTGGAGAAACAGCGCAAGCCGTTGCCGCTGGCGGCTTGGTTCGCCGCGCACGGAAGCCAGCGCCACCGCGCCGGCGACGGCGACCCCGGTGAGATGCGGCGGAGCGGGAATCGGCGGCGTGTTCAGCGGCGTGACAGAATCGCCGCTCCAGAAAGCGGCGACGGCGGCCCAGGATTCCGGGCTTTTAAAACCTGTGCGTTTGGCCTCCTCCATCCCGGCCCGGCGAATTTCATCGCTTTGCTGGCGCACCCAGGTTTCGGCGAGTTCGCGCATTTTCATGTCTTCCGCGGAGATCTGGGCGGCGGGCGTATGGGTGGCGCACATGCAGGCCCACCACACGGCTTCGCGTTTGGGCAGCGCATGAGCGAACACCCGCGTTGCCTCGATCAGGAGGCCGGCGTTGGTCAATGACTGGACGATGCCCATGAGATCGCTCTGGTTCGCGATCAGCTCCTGAGCTTCGGGCGGCAGGCTGCAGCGTTGCAGCACGCTGGAGACGTCGGCAGCAGAGAGTTTGTTGGGTTTGGTGGCACTCATGGTGTCCTCAAGCTGCTATCGTCATGAATTGATGTTTACCATGCCACCGGTCAGATTCAGCATGCCGCTGCCGGTGACACCGGTTGACAGCTGACCAGTGATGTTCACCTGGAGACCGTTGATGGTGACACTGGACTCAGAAAGCTGAACCGAATTGCCGCCGACGGTGAGCGTGATGCCGGAATTGTTGATGACCAGGCTGTTGCCGCCAACCTTCAGGGTTATGGACTGCCCGGCATTATGAGAAATGGAACCGGTGGTCACGGTCAGGGATTCATTCCCCTGGCTGACGGTTGTGGAGAGATTCCCCTGGCTAACGGTGAGTGAACAATCCTCTTTCACCGTATCGGTTTTTTTGCCGTCGATTTTGACGGTTTCATCCTTGGTGACGGTGAGGTTGCGGTTGTTCTGGATTGTCAGCGTCTGGTCGTGTTCGACCTCCAGTTTATAGTCTTTTTCAGCGTGCAGGAAAAAGACCTCGCTGCCCTTGGTATCGTCGAATGAAAGTTCACTGAAATTGCCGGTGCCGCCATTCTTGGTCGAACGTGTGCGCAGGCCACTTTTATTCTTGTCAGCCGAGGAGAAAGTCGGCGAATTGACGTTGTTGTAGAGGCAACCGATCGCCACCGGATGGTTAACGTCGCCCTCCATGAAGGCAACGGCAACTTCCATGCCGACGCGCGGGATGAACTGCATACCCCAGTTATTGCCAGCCCAGGACTGCACAACCCGAACCCAGAGGGTTTTCTCGGTGGTGATATCGCCCTGGTTGTCAGAGGGAAACTGCACCTGGATACGGCCGAAATCGTCAGTGTAGATCTCTTCGCTCGAAGATCCGATCACGATGGCCGAATAAAGCCCGGACATGACAGGCGCTGCGACCGTGGGTTCGGCGCGGTAGGGCGTTGCTGCGGGGAAGGCTTGGCAGTTCATGGCGATGGAACTGCCCTCCCCGCTGCCGGTGCCGTCGGAGGTATCGCTCACCTGATAGGAGACCGAATGGATGACATAATCAGTTGAATTGCCGCCGTTGATCGGGTCGTTGGTGAGTGAGAATTTGCCGCCGGAGACGAAATCCGTAATCTGCCCGCTACCGTTCAGTATCTGAGCGGCCGCCTCGGCCGCCAGCATGCGCCATTTGGCGCGTGTCTGGGCATCCTGGGTGGTGTTGCGAATGGCCGGCCAGGTGTAATGCGTGCGCTGGCTTGCCGCGCTTGCCTTGAGCACGGTGGTTTCGCTTCCCGTAATCGCGCCGGGGGCCAGGTTGTCGGTTTCCATATGGTAGTCATCGACACGGACGGAGCCGATGGCCGTGCTGTCGGTTTTCTCCCATGTGTTCATCGTGCCAGAACCATGGCCGGTATGGTCCAGCATGATCGATGGCTGGTTGATTGGCTGAAACGCCGTGTTGCCGTCAGCCAGTATCAGGGTATGGCTGCTGGAATCATGCGTGAAGAAATAAAAAATACCCTCGTCTTCCAGCATGCGTTGAACGAAATCGAGGTAGGATTCGTTGAACTGCACGGTATAGTCGCGTTTTTTGTAGGAGTTTTGCAACTTCGAGGTGTAGGAGACGCTGAATTTGCCGAAAATATCTTCCACAATGTCAGACACCGACATTTTCTGGTAGAAACGGCAATCCTGCGTTTGCCCGAGGAACCAGAGCTTGGGCACCACGGTGAGCTGGTAACGCCACAGAGCATTTGAGGTGACGGGTATCTGGCGCACCGAGGAGACAATGCCGCTAATATAGCGGCCATTTTTGGTGGGGTCGCCAAGCGTGATGGTAACCGGCTGGTCGAGCAGGCTATTGGGGTCGAGCAGGGCGGAGCCTGAGTGCAGGTCCACCGTATAGCAGAAAGGATGGTTCAGCCGCTCCTCGCCGCTGATGCCCGATACCCCAAAAGAGGTTGCAGGGAGCGGCGTTGTGATCGAGAGGATGTCTATGTTGGAGCTCATATTTCATCCCTGTATCAATATCTGGAAGCCGTGAGCAGCCCCAGAACCTCGCGTTAAACTCTCCTAAACAGTGCCATAAAGCAAGAACCACGTTGCGGGGGGCATTCCCGTGCACTCAGGCAGGCGCGGCCGGTACAAGAGTTGGGCGAGATAATCTCCGGCCGGGCCGCGGTTTTGGCGGCGGCGTAACGGAACATGAAAAGAGCGTAATGAGGCTGGCCTCATTACGCTCTGGCGCGGAGGCGGTGCTTATAGGCGTTATTTGAGGTAGGTGCGGCCCATCAGGGACTTTTGCAGCTCGGTGGCGCCGGCGTAGATGCGTTGGACGCGCGCGGCGGTGAACATGCGCGAGATGGGGTTTGAGTCCATCCACCCATTGCCGCCCCAGAGCTGGACACAGCTATCGAGGGTGCGGAACTCCATTTCAGGGAACCAGATTTTGGCGCGCCAGCCATCGCGGTCGTCAAACGTGCCTTTTTGGTATTTGCGCACCAGCTCATCCATATAGGCGCGGCCGATTGCGAGGTCGGTTTCGATTTCGGCGAGCTTGAACTGGGTGTTCTGGAAGTCGATAATGCGCTGGCCGAAGATTTTACGGTTGCGGACATATTCCAGCGTCATCTCGAAAGCCTGATTGGCGGCGCCCAGCGAGCGTGAGCAGACCTGCATGCGGTCCAGGGCCATTTGGGTTTGGAAGATACGCAGCGCGCCGCCCTCGGGCCCCAGCAGGTTGGTGAGGGGGACGCGGACATTGTCCAGGAATATCTCCCCCGTGTCGCCACCCGCGTACCCCATGGTTTTCATGCGGCGCTGGGTGAGGCCGGGTGTGCCTGTGGGAACGAGGATGATGCTCATGCCCTTGGCGCGCGCGGAAGGGTCGGTTTTGGCTATTATATAGAGCAGGTCCGCCTTGGCGCCGTTGGAGATGAAGCATTTGGAGCCGTTGATGACGTAGTCATCCCCGTCGCGGACCGCGGTGGTGCGGATGGCCACGGCGTCGCTGCCTGATTCGGGCTCAGTCATGCCCATGCACTGCACGGTGTCACCGGAGATGATGGTGGGGAACCAGCGGCGCTTTTGCTCTTCCGTGCCGTGGCTGGCGAGAAAGAGGGTGCAGATGTCAGTGCCGAGGAAGGCGCCGGCCGAGGCGCCGGCGGGGGAGTAGCCAAGTTCCTCGGCGCCGATGACGATGGAGAGGCCCTTGTCGCCGGCGCCGCCATATTCCTCGGGAACGCAGGTGCCAAGCAAGCCGGCGGCGCCGGCTTTGCGCCAGATGTCATGACCGACGCCGTCGACTTCGAAGTTTTTGACGTTCGGCTCGACCTCCCGGCGGTAGAACGCGCGCAAGGTGTCGCGGAACATTTCCAGATCTTCGCCGTAGACGCTCTCTGCGGCGCTTGTCAGAAGGCTCATACCCATTTCCCCTATTCATGCCCGGTGGGACCCCGCCGGTTTGGCTGAATTTTTAAGTTGTGAATTATTGTGCGGCAGGCTTGCTGGCGGCGCGGAAGGCGCGCTGGCGGGAGAGTTCGAATTTACCGACCAGTTCGCGATGGACTTCATCCGCCCCCTCGCCGATGCGGACGGTGCGCTGGTGGGCCCACATTTCGGCGAGCGGGGTATCATAGCTGAAGCCGGCGCCGCCATGGAACTGCATGGCGCGGTCTATGACGCGCACGGCCATTTCCGGGGCGAGGACCTTGGCTTGCGAAACTTCCGAGCGGGCGGCCTTGATGCCCTGGGTCTGCACCAGATTGGCGGTGTGGATGAGAAAGGCGCGCGCCTGGTCGATTTCGATACGCGAGCGGGCAATGGCATCCATGACAACACCGCGCTCCACCAGCGGCCGGCCGCCGATGACGCGGGTTTCCACCCAGCCACACATTTCCTGCAGGGCGCGTTCCGCGGCGCCGACGCAGCCCATGCCAAGCTGGATGCGCCCGACGCCAAGCGTGGCCTGCACCAGGGCGAAGCCTTCCCCCTCATTGCCGAGGCGGTTGGTGACGGGGACGCGCACGTTGCTGAAGATCAGGTCGCAATGGCCGTAGGGGGCGTCATCGAAGCCCATCACGGTTTCAATGCGGCCCTTGCTGAGGCCGGGGGCGTTGGCCGGCACGAGGATGAGGGAATGGCGGGCATGGCGGGCGGCCTGCGGCGCGGTGGCGCCGAGCAGGAGGATGAATTCGCACTCATCCATGGTGGCGCCGGTGGCCCAGGATTTCACGCCGTTCAGCACATAGTCATCGCCGTCGCGGGTAACGGCGAATTTGAGGTCCGTGGGATCGGAGGACGGAACTTCGCGTTCAGTGATGCTGATGCAGGAACGGGCTTCACCGCTGAGCAGGCGGGAGAGATACTGGTCTTTCAGCCCGGCATTTGCGGCCTGGTCAAGGATGGTGGCGTTGGAGATGGTGCCGGAATAGCAGTTGAAAATGTCTGGACCGTAGTTGGACCAGTTCATGCGTTCAGCCAGCGGGGCGTATTCGGTAAGGCTCAACCCCCTGCCGCCGAGGCGCTCTGGCAGCGGGAACAGCCAGAGCCCGCGCGCCTTGGCTTCGGCGCGCAACTCACGCATGACCTGTGGATAAGTCCAGCGGTTTTTCGCCACCGAGAGCTGGTGGTGGATGGTGGGCTCGGCGGGAATGACCGTGGAGACCATGAAGTCTTCCAGTTCCTTAACCAGCGCGTTGATGCTCATGCGGCGTTTTACCTTTTCATTTGTCTGGTAGCCGCCCTGCGGCGGGTTTGGTTGAATGATTCAGAAACGGATGATCGGCTTGATGGTTTTGCCGGAATGGGAGTCGGCGAAAGCCTGGTTGATATCCGCCAGCGAATAGAAGGCGCAGAGCTGGTCGAAGGGGAAGGTGCCGGCCATGTACATGTCAACCAGCTTGGGAATGAGCTCCTGCGGATCGCAATCTCCATTGGTGACACCGCGCAGGCAGCGCCCGGAGATAAGGGGCAGAACGCTCAGGTGCAGGTCCGATTCCGCGCTGGCGCCAAGCACCGCGCAAATGCCGCGGACCTTGAGCGCGGTGACGGCGGCTTCGATGAGCTTGGGTACGCCGGATGTGTCCATCGCGAAATCCAGCCCGCCAAGCGCTTGGAGGGCCTCCGCCAGGCTTTCCTTGGAGGTGTCAATGGTGTCCGACGCGCCGAGTTTGCGGGCGCGCTCCAGGCGGCTGGCGACGCGGTCAATCGCGACGATGCGTTTCACCCCGAGCGATTTGGCGGCCATGATGGCGGCGCAGCCAAGCGCGCCGGTGCCAAAGATGGCGAGGGTGGAGTCCGGCGCCGGCTTGAACACGTTGAATACGGTGCCAGCACCGGTGGAAAGGCCGCAGCCGAGCGGGCCGAGCAGTTCCAGGGGTGCGTCCTTGCGGACTTTGATCGTGTTGCTCTGGCTGGCGAGCGCGTGGGTGGCGAAGGAGGATTGTGCAAAGAAGGCGCCGCCGATGGGCGCGCCGGTATTGTCGGTGATGGTGGGCGTGCCATCCGCGCGGCGGGTGCCGAAGTTGAGCGGGGCGTAGTCGGCGCAATAGGAGGGGTGGTGCTCCTCGCAATGGTGGCAATGGCCGCAACTGGCGAAGGTGAGGACAACGTGGTCGCCCACGCTGATGCCCTTGACGTTGGCGCCGACCGCCTCGACGATTCCCGCGCCTTCATGGCCGAGCACCAGAGGCAGGGGCAGCGGCATGATCTGCTCGATAATGGCCTGGTCGGTATGGCAGACCCCCGTGGCGACGAGCTTGACCAGGATTTCATCAGCGGTGGGGTTGGCGAGGTTGACGGTTTCGACCGAGAGTTTGCCGTGGATTTCTCGCGCGACGGCGGCTTGGATTTGCATGGGTTCGTCCCTGGTTGGTTTAAATTTCGGCGAAGACGGATTTGGTTTGCAGGAAGGCGTCAACCCCGTCATAGCCGTTCTCCCGCCCCCAGCCGGACTGTTTGTAGCCGCCGAAAGGCATGCTGAGGTCATTGGCCAGCTGGCAGTTGAGCCAGACGGTGCCCGCCTGGAGTTTTTTGGCGAGGCGATGGGCGCGGCCGATATCGCGGGTCCACACGCCGGCGGCAAGGCCGTATGAGGTGTCGTTGGCGATGCGCAGGGCCTCGGCCTCATCGTCAAAGGCCATGATGGCGAGGACGGGGCCGAAAATTTCCTCGCGGAAGAGGCGCATGTCCTCGCGCACGTTGGTGATGACGGTGGGTTCGACGAAATAGCCGGGCCGTTCCACGCGGTGGCCGCCGGTGACGATCTGAGCACCTTCGGCGCGGCCGTCCTCGATATAGGACATGACGCGGCCAGCCTGTTTGGCGGTGATGAGCGGGCCGAGATGGGTGGCGGGGTCAAGCCCGCTGCCCAGCACCATGGATTGGGCGATGGCGCAGATGCCGGCGACGACCTCGTCATACACCTTGCGGTGGACGAAGAGGCGCGAGCCGACGATGCAGGCCTGGCCGGAATTGGCGAAAATGCCGACGGCGGCGCCGGGGATGGCCTTGCTGAGGTCGGCGTCGTCAAAGATCAGGATAGGCGATTTACCGCCAAGTTCCAGGGTGACTTTTTTGAGATTACCGGTGGCGGCCTTGACGATGAGCTTGCCGACCTCGGTGGAGCCGGTGAAGGCGATTTTGTTGACATCCGGATGCGCGGCGAGGGCCGCGCCGGCGGTGTGGCCGTAGCCGGTGACGAGGTTGACAACGCCCGCCGGAACGCCGGCCTCCTGCAGGATTTCAACGATTTTGATGGTGGTGAGCGGGGTTTCCTCGGCGGGCTTGATAACGGTGCTGCAACCGGCGGCGAGCGCCGGGGCAAGCTTGGCGCAAGCCATGCCGATGGGAACATTCCAAGGGGTGATGAGGCCGGCGACCCCCATGGGCTCCTTGCGGGTGTAGGCGTGATACTCGGTGCGTCCGCCGCCGATGGCGCCGTCAGTCACCACATCGGATGTGAGGCCATGGATTTTGGTGCACCAGCCGGCATTGTAGCGGAAGGTCTCAGCACCGTTGCGGATGGTGTACTGGGCAAGGGGGAGCGGCATGCCGTTATTGCGGGTCTCTAGTGTCACCAACTCATCGAGACGGCTTTCGATGATATCCGCCGTGCGCCAAAGGATTCGGGCTTTTGCCGCCCCGCTGAGACTGGACCAGATGCCGGAGTCGAAACTGGCGCGGGCGGCTTGCACAGCCGCGTCAATTTCAGCGCCGCCGCCGCCGGGGGTGGCGCCGATTTTCTCACCCGTGGCGGGGTCGAAAACCTCGATCATGCCATTTACCAGCACATCCTCGGGCTGTTCTGGGGCAATGGCGTCTGGCATTGGTGTTGGTTCCCTAAAAAGAGGAGCGGATGGCGCTGGAGTGGACGGCTTCGCCGCCAATGGGGTCACTCGTCCGGCCACTCCCGTGATGTTGTTTTCCTGGTCAAAAATTCATACACCAGCATACAAAGTCGGTCAATAATACGTATAGAACCTCATAGTTCGGTAGTGTTCTTTTGAATGACGTGGACTGCCCCAGGATTCGTTTTGCCCTGCTGAGCGCGGTTTTATTCTTGGCGCGCCGGTTTGGCTGGGTGCTCGGCCATTTCGGATTCAATTCTTGCTTGAGCAAGGCCGGACCTTGCTTCCGGTTGTGAAAGCCATCCGGCAGGAGAGCCGGATGGCTATTTGGAGCGGCTTAGCCGAGAGTTTGAACCTTTTGCCAGGCGGGGCGGGAGAGGCATTTTTCCAGCCAGGATTTGCTGGCGGGAAAGGCTGACATGTCCAGCAAGGCAGCGCCCATGGCGAGCGCGGAAGCGGCATTGATATCGCCGATGGTGAAGGCAGAACCCGCGACATACGCGCTGGTGGCGAGGTGGCGTTCCAATGGGGCAAGCGAGCCGGCGGCGTTTTCAAGGTATTTGACCATCAACGCGGCATCGGCGTTGCCGCGTTTTTCGCGGATCCACATGGTGAGGTGGAATTCCAGCTCCGTGGTGGCCCAACTCGACCATTGATAGATGCGGGCGCGGGCTCGCGGATCCTCGGGCCAAAGCGGCGTGGGCTGCTTGGAGGCCAGATAGTAGCAAATGGCGACGGATTCGGTGAGCACGAAGT
>JAKBAQ010000264.1 GCA_021808985.1 Pseudomonadota bacterium | reverse complement strand
TCGCGGTCATCGACCTGGCACCCGTGCTGGAGGATATGGATGAGCTTTACCGCGCCGTGGCCGAGGAAAAGCAGATTGTGCTGCATACCGACATCGCGAAGCCACTACCGGTATGGGCAGACCGCAATTTGATTCAGCAGGCGGTTGTCAATCTGCTCGACAATGCGCTGAAATTTTCGGAATCGCTCACCGTCATCAATTTCTCCGCCAGGGTGGCTGATGGGGTGGTGCAGATTGTGGTGGCGGACCGTGGGCCCGGCATTGCCGAGCAGGACAGGGCGCGGGCGACGGAACGCTTCTACCGCGCCGAGGCCGCGCGCAACACCGAAGGCTCAGGGCTGGGGCTGGCGCTGGTGATGGCCGTGGCGCAGCTGCATAACGGCACGCTGCATCTGCACGACAACCACCCCGGCCTGCGCGCGGTTATTTCAATTCCCGCCCATAAAAATTAGATCAGGCGACTTTGTCCTCGGCGGCGCCGATACCAAGCTGCTTCAGCTTGCGGTGCAGCGCGCTGCGCTCCATGCCCACGAAATTCGCCGTGCGCGAGATGTTGCCGCCAAAGCGCAGCAGCTGCGCCTGGAGATATTGCGTCTCGAACACATCCCGCGCCTCGCGCAGGGGCAGCGCCATCACGTCTGCCGCCGGGTCTATCGCCAGGGCGCGGGGGGCATGGGCGGCAAGCTCGGTTGGCAGATGCTCGGCATGGAACAGCTCGCCCGGCTCGCTGGAGCGCATGATCATCAGCCAGTCCATCACGTTGCGCAGCTGGCGCACGTTTCCCGGCCAGTCATGCGCCTGCAGGGCGGCCACGGCGTCTGAGGCCAGGCTGCGCGCGGGCAGGCCGGAGATTTCCGCCGCGTGGCTGAGAAACTGGCTGGCCAGGGCGGGAATATCCTCGCGCCGTTCCTTTAAGGCCGGTACGCGCAGCGGCACCACGGAAAGCCGGTAGTATAAATCTTCCCGGAAACGGCCTTCCACGATCTCGGCCTGCAAATCCTTCGCCGTGGTGGCGAGTACGCGAATATCCACCTTCACCCGTGTGGTGCCACCCACGCGCTCGAAGCTTTGGTCCTGCAGCACGCGGGCGATTTTGCTTTGCATCTCCAGCGGCAGTTCGGACACTTCATCCAGCAGCAGGGTGCCGCCATGGGCGCGTTCCAGCACGCCCGGCTTGCGCGGCGCCTCTGCCGTTGCCTCGGTGCCGAACAGCTCCGCCTCGAACTTCTCCGGCGCCAGAATCGCACAGTTCATCACCACGAACGGCCCGTCCGCGCGGCGGGATTTGGCGTGGATCATCCGCGCCACCACCTCCTTGCCAGCACCAGGCGGGCCGGAGATGAGCACGCGCGAGCCGGTGGGGGCCACTTTTTCCACCGCATTGCGGAGGCTGGCGATGCCATGCCCCTCGCCGGTGAGGTTGCTGTCGCTGCCCACGCGCAGGCGCAGCTCGGCGTTTTCGCGCTCCAGCTTGGCGGCCTCCAGCGCGCGTTTCACCAGCAGCAGCAGCCGGTCTGAGTTGAAGGGCTTCTCGATGAAGTCGTAGGCGCCGCGCTGAATGGCGGCAACGGCGGTTTCAATGGTGCCATGGCCGGAGAACATGATGACGGGCACGCGCGGCACTTCCTGGTGCAGCACGTCCAGAATCCCGATTCCATCCAGCTTGGAGCCTTGCAGCCAGACATCGAGCAGTACGAGGGACGGACGGCGCGCGCGATAGGCAGCCAGCGCCTCATCCGAGGTGCCGGCGCAGCGGGCCTCATACCCCTCATCCTTGAGAATCGCTTCGACCAGCAGCCGGATATCCGGCTCGTCATCCACGATCAGAATCTCGGTCATCGGGCAGGCAACTCCTTCGCTTCCTCCAGCATGGCATCCTCCGGCAATGCCGGCAAAATCAGAGATACTTCAGCGCCGGTTCCCCCCGGTGCCGTTTTCAGTTCAAGCCGCCCGCCATGGTCCTCCATGATCTTGGCGACAATGGCAAGCCCCAGCCCGGTGCCTTTCGGCTTATGGGTCACATAAGGCTCAGTCAGCCGGTCGCGTCCTGCCTCCGGCAGGCCGATGCCGTCATCGGTCACGCTCAAACGCGCCATGTCGCCCTCTTTATGCAGGCGCAGGGTTATGTGGCGGGCACCTTCGCGCATTTCCACCGCATCCGCGGCGTTTTGCAGCAGGTTGGTGAGCGCCTGGCCAATTTGCCGCCGGTCGCACAGGGCGCGCAAGGGGGTGTCGATCTCAACACTCCACTCGATATCCCGTTTGGCCACGCGTTGCAGCACCATGGCCTCCCGTGCCAGCCGCTCCAGGCTTTCCGGGCGCATCACCGGCTGGGGCATCCGCGCGAAAGAGGAAAATTCATCCACCATCCGGCCGATATCGCCCACATGGCGCACGATGGTTTCGGCGCATTGGGTGAAGCTTTCCGGGTCGGAGGTGATCTCCTTGGCGAAGCGGCGCTTCAGCCGCTCGGCGGAAAGCTGGATGGGGGTAAGCGGGTTTTTGATTTCATGCGCGATGCGCCGCGCCACATCCGCCCAGGCGGCCTTACGCTGGGCGGACATCAGCTCCGTCACGTTATCGAAGGTCACGATAAACCCATCCGCGACGCCTTCCTTCATCTCGGCGCCGATTCGCACCAGCAGCACGCGTTTGGCGGCGCCGGTGCCGTGTTCTATCTGCGCCGTGGCGGGGCGTTCGGGGTTGGCCATCACATTGCGCATGAGGGCGGAGAATTCCGGCACCACATCGGCCAAATTCTGGCCAATGCGGGGCAGCAGGGCGAGTTGCAGCAGCTCAGATGCCGCGCGGTTGGGCAGCTCGATCCGCCCCTGCGCGTCCAGCCCGATAACCCCGGCGGAAACGCCGGCCAGCACCGTTTCGGTGAAGCGCCGCCGTTCGTCCAGCTGGTTGTTCACGTCAAGCAATTCGCCGCGCTGGGCGGCAAGCTGCGCGGTCATGCGGTTGAAGGCGCGCGAGAGCCCTTCCATCTCATCGCCCGTGGCGCGCTCTGGCACGCGCACATCCAAATCGCCCTCGCTCACGGTTTCGGCCGCGCGGATCAAATGCCCCAGCGGTTTGGCGATCTGGTTGGCGATGACGAGGCCAAAGCCGATAAGGGCGGAGAGCACCAGCAGCGTCAGCACCGCGATGATCAGCGCGAAGGATACCTCCAGCTGTGAGCGGTTCTTGGCC
>JAKBAQ010000037.1 GCA_021808985.1 Pseudomonadota bacterium | reverse complement strand
GCTGATGCTGGTGATATTGCGCTTCTACCCGCCCGCAGAGCGGCGCGCGGCGGTGGGGGCCGGGATATCGGGCTGATTTGCGCGCGGCGCGCGGTTGCCCATTTTATCGCAATATGATGCATCCTATATCAGGATTTCGTGAGTTCATTGGGGCCGGAGAAAAGCGCGATTGTGATTGAGGGCAGGAAGCAGGGGTGCGCCAAGTCTGGGCCGGGGCGGGTTGCCGCCGATTGCGGGGATTTGCCGTTTTTGATCAGGCGGGATGGGACCTGGATGTACCGGGGCAGCCAGATTACGCGCAAGCCGATGGTGTGCTTGTTCTCCACCGTGCTGCAGCGCGAGGAAGATGGCGGCTACAGCCTGGAGACGCCGGTGGAGCGGGGGCGCATAGAGGTTGAGGATGTGCCCTTCGTGGCGGTGGAGATGGAATGGTCAGGCCATGGCAGGCAGCAGGAGCTGACGTTCCGCACCAATGTGGACCAGTGCATCACGGCGGGGCCGGAGCATCCGATACGGATACGGCATGACCTGCTGAGCTGCGAGCCCACGCCCTATTTGCATGTGCGCGATGGCAAGGGGCAGTTTCCGATTGAGGCGCGGATATGCCGGGCGACGTATTATGAGCTGGTGGCGCTGGCCGAGATGGGCATGGTGCGCGGGCGCAATGTGCTGGGCGTGTGGAGCGGCGGGGTGTTTTTCTCGCTGGGTGATTTGCCGCCGGGCTGTGGCGGGTAGGCCGCGCGATGACCGAGGCGGAATTGCGGCGGCGCCTGCCGCACGGGCTGGCGCATAACCGGCTGGCGCCGGCGGGGAACCGGCCGGCGGCGGTGCTGATTGCGCTGGAGCCGGGGCGCGGGGTGTGGCTGACACGGCGCAGCGCGCAGATGCCCAACCATGCGGGGCAGGTTTCGTTTCCGGGCGGGAAGATTGAGCCGGGGGATGCCTCGGTGGAGGCGGCGGCGCTGCGCGAGGCGCAGGAGGAGATAGGGCTGGACCCGGCGGCGGCGGAGGTGCTCGGGCGGATGGACGATTTTATCACCGGGACGGGGTTTCATATTACGCCGGTGGTGGCGCTGGTGCCGCGCGGGGTGGTGCTGGCGCCCGACCCCGGCGAGGTGCAGGCGGTGTTCTGCCTGCCGTTTGAGACGCTGCTGGACCCGGCGCAGCCGCATAACCGGCGGGTGTTCTGGCGGGGCGGGGAGCAGGATTTTGTGGTCTGGCCGCATGAGGCGCATGTGATATGGGGGGCGACGGCGAAGATTCTGCTGGATTTGGCGCGGCGTTTGCGCGGGGGGGCGTGATCGAGCTGCCGGGCATGGCGGCGCTGTGGGACGCGCTGCCGCAGGCGCGGATGGTGGGCGGCGCGGTGCGGGACATGCTGGCCGGGCGGCGCGTGGCGGATGTTGATTTCGCGGTGCCGCTGAGCCCCGAGGAGGTGATGGCGCGGGTGCGGGAAGCGGGGCTGAAGGCGGTGCCGACCGGGCTGGCGCATGGGACGGTGACGGTGGTGGCGGGCGGACGCGGGTTTGAGGTGACGAGCCTGCGGCGGGATGTGCTGACCGATGGGCGGCATGCGGTGGTCGCTTTTACCGATGACTGGGAGCTGGATGCGAGCCGGCGGGATTTTACGATTAATGCGATGTCAGCCACGCGGGAGGGCGTGGTGTTTGATTATTTTGGCGGCCGGGAGGATCTGGCGGCGGGGCGGGTGCGCTTCGTGGGTGAGGCGGGACGGCGGATTGCCGAGGATTATCTGCGCATTTTAAGGTTTTTCCGGTTTTTCGCGCGCTATGGGCGCGGGGCGCCGGATGCGGGGGCGGTGGCGGCGATTGTGACGCTGCGGGCGGGGGTGGGGAGCCTCTCGGCCGAGCGGGTGTGGAGCGAGGTGAAGCAGATTTTGCTGGCGGAGGATCCGCGCGCGGTGGTGGCGCTGATGCGCGCGACCGGCGTGCTGGAGATGGTGTTGCCGCAGGCCGATGAGGCGCGGCTGGCGGGGATGGTGGCGCGCGGCGGGCCGCTGGATGCGCTGCTGCGGGTGGCGGCGCTGTTGCGCGGGGATGCGGGCGCGTTTGCGCGGCGGTGGCGGCTGAGCGGGGCGGAGCAGGCGCGCCTGGAGGCGCTGGTGGTGCCGAACGGGCTGGCGCCGGATGCGGCGGATGCGGCGTTGCGCCGGGCCCTGGCCGAGACGCCGGCGGAGATACTGATTGGGCGGAGCTGGCTGGGGCAGGATGAGCGGCCGGGCTGGGATGCGTTGCGCGCGCGGCTGGCGGCGCTGGCGCGGCCGGTGTTTCCACTGCAGGGGCGCGATGTTGTGGCGCTGGGCGTGCCGCCTGGGCCGGATGTGGGCGAGGTGCTGGAGGAGGTGCGGCGCTGGTGGCTGGCGGGGGGATGCGTCGGCGATGCGCGCGCGTGCCTGGAGCGTGCGCGTATCGGGCTGGAGTAAGTTCCGGCTCTAAATCAATATATTAGCGACTGCTTTAAACGTTTTTCTCATAACAAAGTGAAATTATTAAAAATTTTTGCGGGTTTGGGGAGCTTTCATGAAAAGCGCCCCAAGATTCTGGCCCTTTTTTGCAAAAAAGGGCCAGGCCCCAAAAAACTTTTGAGAATTATCAAATGGCGATGCGCACGCCTAGCTCGACCACGCGGTCGCTCGGGATTTGGAAGAATTCCGTGGCGGAGACGGCGTTGCGGGTCATGAACAGGAAGAGCCAGCGGCGGATGAAGTTGAGTTTGGGCACCGAGGCGGGGACCACGGTTTCACGGCCGAGGAAATAGCTCATCTGCATGGGGGAGCTCTCGATGCCCTGGGCGGCGAGGCTTTCCAGGCCGCGCGGCACGTTCGGGCTTTCCATGAAGCCGTAGGAGAGGGTGACTTTGTAAATGCCGGGGGCGACCTGCTCGGCGGCGGCGCGGTCTTCGGGTTTGGCCTGGGGGACGTCGAGGGTGCGGACGTTCACGAAGAAGACCTGCTCGTGCAGCACCTTGTTGTGCTTGAGATTGTGCAGCAGGGCGTTTGGCACGAAATCGAGATTGCCGGTCATGAAGACGGCGGTGCCGGGGACGCGCATGGTGCGCGATTGCGGCAGGCGGGCGAGGAAGGAGGCGAGGGGCAGGCTGTCCTGGGTCCAGCGGGCGATGATGAGGTTGCGGCCGCGCCGCCAGGTGGTGAGGATGAAGATGATGGTGAGGCCGATGGCCAGGGGAACCCAGCCGCCCTCGACGATTTTGAGGGTGTTGGCGGAGAAGAAAGTGAAATCAACAATGCCGAACAGGCCGAAGACCAGGATGACGCTCCATAGCGGCCAGGCGAACTGGCGGCGGTAGACGAAGGAGGCCAGGGCGTTGTCACAAAAGAGGGTGCCGGTGACGGCGATGCCGTAGGCCGAGGCAAGGGCGTTGCTGGAGCGGAAGGTGAGCACCAGCAGGATGACGCCGGCGGCCAGCAGGGCGTTGATCTGGGGTACGTAGATCTGGCCTTGCTCATGCTCGCTGGTGTGGCGGACCTCCATGCGGGGGAACATGCCGAGCTGCATGCAGATGCGCGCGACGGAATAGGCGCCGGAGATGACGGCCTGGCTGGCGATGACGGTGGCCAGGGTGGCCAGGATGACCAGCGGGATTTGCAGCACGTGCGGCGCCAGGTTGAAGAACGGGTTGTTGGCGGCGGCGGGGGTGCTGAGCACCAGCGCGCCCTGGCCGAAATAATTCAGCACCACGGAGGGGAAGACGAAGAAGATCCAGGCGGCGCGGATGGGGTTGCGGCCGAAATGGCTCATGTCTGCGTAAAGGGCCTCGGCGCCGGTGACGGCCAGCACGACCGCGCCCAGGGCGACGAAGGAAATGCGCGGGTGCTGCAGGATGAAGCTGATGCCGTCATAAGGGTTGAGGGCGCCCAGCACGAGCGGGTGCGCGAGGATTTGCGCCAGGCCGAGCGCGCCGATGGTGAAGAACCAGATGGCCATGATGGGGCCGAAGGCGCGGCCGACGGCCGCGGTGCCGTGGCGCTGGACCAGGAAGAGCCCGGCGATGACGGCCAGGGCGGCGGGGATGACGAAGGGGGTGAGATCTGGGGAGATGACTTCCAGACCCTCAATGGCGGAGAGGATGGAGATGGCGGGGGTGATGACGCCGTCACCAAAGAACAGGCCGGCGCCCATGATGCCGAACAGGCCGATGAGGTTGCGGGCCTTCTCGCTTTGCGCGACGCGCGAGGCCAGGGCCATGAGGGAGAGCGTGCCGCCTTCGCCGTTATTGTCAGCCCGCATGATGAAGGTGACGTATTTGAGGGTGACGACCACCATCAGCGACCAGAAGATGAGGGAGAGAATGCCGTAGACATCTCCGGCCTGCTCGCCGGAATCCTGAAAATAGCCGAGCGCGGTTTGCAGGGTGTAGAGCGGGCTGGTGCCGAGGTCGCCATATACGACGCCGAGGACGGCGATGAGCACGCTCATCCGTAAACGCCGTTTTATGTCGCCGCCATCAGTTTTGGTCATTTCAAATTACTCGCTTGCCGAGGAACGGTGCCGGGCCGTGGGGTGGGGCCGAGGTTTCAACCGGCGTGCCGATGCGGGCACGCGCGCATGGGGCGTGGCTTCCAGATGTTTTGTGCCGCTGAAAAACAAACTCATGCGGGCCAATATGGTGCCATGATGGGCGCTGCTTTAGCGGTTTGGCAGATTACCCGCAAGTAACGTCAGGCAGAGGTCAGCCGCAGGGGGGTGGCTGGCCGATGGCGGGGGTGGTGGCGGTGGTGCCGGCGAGGATTTCGGCGATGTGGCGCAGCCGTGGCTGGGGGCTGGTGCTGGTGGTCTGGCGGGAGAGCCGGCCGGCGAGGTGGAGCAGGCAGCCAAGGTCGCCGCCGAGCAGGAGCTGGGCCTCGGTGGTTTCAAGCCCGGCGGTTTTATTGTCAGCCATTTTTGTTGAAATATCGGAATATTTGACGCAGAAGGTGCCGCCGAAGCCGCAGCAGAGCTCGGGTTCGGGCATTTCGGCCAGGGTGAGGCCGGGGACGGCGGCGAGCAGCTGGCGGGGCTGGGTTTTGATGCCAAGCTCGCGCAGGCCGGCGCAGGAATCATGATAGGTCGCGGTGGTGGTGAGGGCTGGCGGGGTGGGGGTGTGGTGCAGAATGTCCACCAGGAAGGCGGTGAGCTCGTGGGTTTTCGCGGCCAGGGCCTCGGCGCGGGGGAGAAGATCAGGGTCGTCACGGAAAAGGGAGGGCAGGTGGCGCGAGAGCATGCCGGCGCAGGAGCCGGAGGGGACGACCACATAATCATAGGCCGAGAAGGCGGTGAGCAGGCCGAGCGCGAGGTCTCGGGCGGTGGCGCGGTCACCCGCATTATAGGCGGGCTGGCCGCAGCAGGTTTGGGCGCGTGGGACTTCGACCGTGCAGCCGGCGGCTTCGAGCAGGGAGATGCTGGCGAAGGCGATGCTGGGACGGTGCAGGTCTACCAGGCAGGTGACGAAGAGGGCGACGCGCGGTGGGGTCATGATGCCGGGGGGGTTGGCAGGGGGAGCAGCACGTAGAGGGCGCCGGGCTGCTGCATGACGCCGGCGGTGGCCTGGGCCTGTGGCCCGGCGCCGAAGAAGAGATCCGCCGCCTCGGCGCCGTGGATGCCGCCGCCGGTATCCTGCGCGATGGTGAGGCGGTTGAGGGGGGCGTTGGTTATGGGGTCGGTCGTGGAGAGGAAGATGGGGACGCCGAGGGGGATGACCGCGCTGTCAACCGCGAGGGAGCGGCCGGCGGTGAGCGGGACGCCGAGCGCGCCGGGGGCGCCCTGGTTGGCGGGCAGGCCGCCCAGGGGCCTGAGGTAAACGTAGCGGGCGTTCTGCTCCATGATGCCGCGGGCCTCGGCGGGGTGGGATTTCAGCCAGGCGGAAATGCTCTGATAGCTGACATCGCCGGGGGAGAGATCGCCGTCCTGCACCAGGATGCGGCCGATGGGGGTGTAGGGCTGGCCGTTTTGGCCGTCAAAACCGACGCGCAGGATCTGGCCGTCGCGCAGGAGGATGCGGCCGGAGCCCTGGATTTGCAGCATGAAGGCGTCAACCGGGTTGGTGAGATACGCGGTGACGGGGGTTTTGCGGTAGAGGGCGCCGTTATCAATGGCGGCGCGGGGCAGGTTGGCGAGGGCGCTGTCAGCCGGTTTGGCGTAGAGGGGGACGGTGTAGCCGGGTTCGCGGTTTTTCGCGCCGGGGAATTCAGGCTCGAAATAGCCGGTGATTTTGGCCGTGCCGTTGATGCTGTAGGCGGTGAAGTAGGTTTGGAAGAAGGTGCGGGCGTCGTCGCTGTTGCCGGGAGTGGTGTCACGCGCGCCGTTGCAGGCGTTTTGCCATTGGCCGGCCTGGCCGGCGGCCTGCTGGAGGAAGCCGGTGCCGCCGAGGGATTGGTCAGGCGGCATCAGCTCCAGGGCTTTGCAGCTTGCCACGAAGGTGGCCAGGGCGGCGGCCGTGTTGTCAGCCGACCAGCCGGGGAGGCTGGCGATGGGGATGCTGGTGGCGCCCTGGCCGCCGGGCAGGGTTTGTTGCACGGTGGTTTGCGGCTGGACGCAGCCGGCGAGGATGAGGATGGGGGTGAACCACAGACGCGGCAGGCGCATGGGGTTAGCCGCTCCGCGCCGCGGCGAGGCGCCAGGTGGGGTCCTTGCTCTTGAGGTTGCGTTCGAAGGTCCAGAGGTCGGTGAGTTCGGTGACGGCCTCGGTGCCGACCAGGGGGGCGCCGGATGAATCGAGGGTGAGGTTCACCTGGTCGGAGGTGAAGCGGACGATGATGGCGGCCTGGTCGCCGATCAGCTCGGCATCGTCAATGGCGGCGGAGAGGATGGCCTTGATTTCGGTGCGGTGACGCTCATTGGCGGCTTCGCGGGCGGCGATGGCGGACTCGAAGGTTTGGTAGACGCTCTCGCTCAGCAGGGATTTGAGGGTTGCACGGTCACCCGCGGCGAAGGCGGTGACGATGACGCGGAAGGCGGTTTCGGCGCCGGTGAGGAATTTTGGGGGGTCGAAATTGGGGTCGCGGTTGACGATCTGCATCAGGCGCTCGCCCAGGGCGGAGCGCGGGTCTGGCACCTGGCGGCCGGGCTGGGCGGGAAAGCCCTGGCCCTCGATGATGGGGCCGGCGCCGAAGCCGGGCATCTGGCCGGGGGGGATTGGCGGTTTTTCAAACCCGACGCGCCGCCCCAGGATGCTGCGCAGGCGCAGGCCCAGGAAAATGGCGATTCCGGCGAAAAGGATCAGCGTGATGGGGATTCCCCCGAAGTACTGTAACGCGTTGGCCTGCACGGCACCCTCTGGTTTTTTGAATAGAGACCGGTTCTCGCCACGGGCTGGCCTTTGGACAGCTTGTGAACGACCGGGCTCTAGCCAACTCATGACTATTACGGGACATACGTCTATGCGCGCGGCCCGGCAACATTGCCGCGCTTGAAGGATTGTTCATGTTTCTGCTTCGCCACGGGGAAAGCTATTTCAACCTGCATTTCAGCGCGACCAGGGTGGACCCTGGGATAGAGGACCCGGAGCTGACGCCGCGCGGGGTTGAGCAGGCGATGGCGGCGGCGGCGCGGCTGGCGCGGGTGCGGCTGACGCGGATGATTATTTCACCCTACACCCGGGCGCTGCAGACGGCGCAGCCGATTTTGCAGACGCACAGTTTGCGGGTGGATATCATGCATGAGGTGCGGGAGCGGACGGCGTTCGTGTGCGATGTGGGGAGCCATCCGGATTTGCTGGCGGAAAAATTTCCGCAGCATGAGTTCGGGCATCTGCCGCCGCGCTGGTGGCATGACCGGACCGAGACCCATGAGGAGACGGTGGCGCGGGCCAATGCCTTCAGGGCGCGCATGGCGGCGCGCGATGATGCCGCGACGACGGTGCTGGTGAGCCATTGGGGGTTTATTCTGGCGCTGAGCGGGATTTCAGCCGGGAATGGCGAAATTCTGGAATATGATCCAAACACGCCGGCGCCGGAACAAATTATCTGGCGGCCGTAGCCGGGGAGAGCGCATGAGTTTGCTGGAAGATGATGAGCCGTCGCCGTTTTGCGTGCTCAACGAGGCGGGGGCGAGCCGGTTTTTTTTGACGGCGGACCATGCGGGGCGGGAGATTCCGCGGGCGCTGGGGGATTTGGGGCTGAGTGCGGCGGAGCGGGCGCGGCATATCGCCTGGGATATCGGGATTGCGGAGGTGACCAGGGGGCTGGCCGTGGCGCTGGATGCGACGGCGGTGTTGCAGACATATTCGCGGCTGGTGATTGACTGCAATCGGCAGCCGGGGGTGGCCAGCGCGTTCGCGCAGGTGAGCGAGGCGACGAGGGTGCCGGGGAATGCGGGCCTGAGCGAGGCGGACAAGGCGGCGCGGCGGATGGCGGTGTTCGAGCCGTATCATGCGGAGATAACGCGGCTGCTGGGGGCGCGGCCGGGGCGGGTTTATCTGGCCATGCACAGTTTTACGCCGGTTTATATGGGCGTGGCGCGGGAGGTTGAGGTTGCGGTGCTGTATCATCGCAATCCGCGGGCCTCGCGCCTGCTGGCGGCGCTGCTGCGCGGGGAGTCGGGGCTGGTGGTGGGCGAAAATGAACCCTACCGTGTGAGCGACGAGACCGATTACGGCGTGCCGGTGCATGCCGAGCGCGGGGGGCTGGATTATATCGAAATAGAAATACGGCAGGATTTGATCCAGGATGCGGCGGGGCAGGCGGCCTGGGTGGCGCGGCTGGCGCGGCTGCTGCCGCTGGTGGCGGACGGGCTTGAAGGTGGGGCGGAGATGGAGCTGGTGGGCTAGATGGCGAGACGTCCGGTTGCAGCCAAGGGAAAGCCGCTTGCAGCGGCGGCGCAGAGCAAGGTTCTGGTGTTCGTGGACCGGATTGACGAGGCCGGGGTTGGCGGCTGGGCGGTGGATTTCGCGCGGCCGGAGGAGCGCGTGCGGCTGCGGGTGCTGATAGATGGGGTGAATGCCGATGTGATACGCTGCGATTTGCAGCGCGATGACGCGGCGCTGCTTAATCTGCCGGGGAGCCGGATCGGGTTTTATTACAATATCGCGCCGCGCTACCGTGACGGGCTGCGGCATGTGCTGAAGTTCGCCACCCTTGATGGGGAGGGGCTGGAAATGTCATCGCGCGGGGGTGTGGCGATGGCGGAGCTGAATTTTTGCCTGGCGAAGCCGGTGCGGGTCGAGGGTGTCGTGGATGGCATGATCGACGGGCTGATACAGGGCTGGGCGCTGAATGTGGACGAGCGGGCCGGGACGCGGCTGGGGGGCTTGCGGATTCTGGTGAGCATGGGCGGGCAGCCGGTGGCGGAGCTGCTGGCGGACCAGTACCGGGCGGATGTGGCGGAGTCTCTGGGGTGCGATACGGGCTGCGGCTTTACATTCTCGCCGCCGCCGGAATTGCGCAGCCGCCGGCGCACGGAGTTCAGATTCCAGATCATGCCGGGGCGCGAGGAGCTGCGGGGCAGCCCGTTTGAGGTTGCGTATCCGCAGGATGGGGAACGGGAGCGGATTGCCGGGCTGGTGAAGCGGGCGGACGAGTTGTTCACGTTTGCGTATCATCTGCGCAAGGAGCTGAAGGCGGCGATGCCGGGGGAGCGGTATCTGCTGAGCGACTATGGACGCTGGGCGGCGCGCGCGCTGCCGATGGCGCTGCCGCGCGCGGTGGCGCGCTATGGGGCGTTGCCGCAGGGGCTGCCGCTTGTATCCATCATATGCCCGGTTTACCGGCCGAAGGTGGGGGATTTTTTGACCGCCGTGGACTCCGTGCGCGGCCAGACCTACCCGAACTGGGAGCTGCTGCTGGTTGACGATGGCGGCGGCGATGCGGAGCTGGGCGCGGTGATGCGCGGGCTGTGCGCGGCGGATGCGCGCATAAAGCTGAAGGTGCTGCGCAAGAATGGCGGGATTGCGGCGGCGAGCAATGCGGCGCTGGCGCGCGCGCGCGGGGCGTTCATCGCGTTTTTTGACCATGACGATGTGCTGGAGGCGGGCGCGCTGGAGATTATGCTGCGCGCGCAGGCGGCGAGCGGGGCGCGGCTGCTCTATTCGGATGAGGATAAGATCGACCAGTCGGGCGGATTGTCGGAGCCGCATTTCAAGCCTGATTTCAATTACCGGTTTTTACTCGAGGTTAATTATATTTGCCATTTCGTGATGGTGGAGGCGGGCGCGTTGCGCCAGGTGGGCGGGCTGGATGCCGCGCTCGATGGGGCGCAGGACCATGATTTGTTACTCAGACTAACGGAAATTTTGCGCCCCGATGAGATCTGCCATGTTGCGGAGGTGCTGTATCATTGGCGCAAGACCGCGGGCTCTACCGCGGCGGCGGGAAGCGGGGCCAAGCCTGGGGCGGCGCTGGCGGGAAGCCGCGCCGTGGCGGCGCATTTGCGGCGGCGGGGGCTGGCGGCGGAGGTGACGGCGCGGGGCGGTTTGACCTGCTACCAGGTTGGATGGAAGCCGCCGGCGGCGCGCGGCAAGGGTGCGCGGGTTTCAATACTGATACCGTTCCGGGACCAGATTGCGATGACGCTGGAATGTGTTTCGGCGATCCGCGCGCATACGAGCGGGGTGGAATATGAGATTATTTTGCTGGATAACTGGTCCTGCTCGGCGGAGGCGGAGGTGTTTGGCGCGGCGCAGGCCAATTTGCCCGATACCAGGGTGATACGGATCGCCGAGCCGTTCAATTATTCGCGAATTAATAACATTGGGGCGCGGGCGGCGCGGTTTGAATTTTTATTGCTGCTGAATAACGATGTGATTGTTAATGAGCCGTTATGGCTGCGCACGATGCTCGATGAATGTTTGGTGAATGAGCGGGTGGCTGCGGTGGGGGCGAAGCTGTTGTATCCGGCGGGGACGGTGCAGCATGCCGGCGTGGTGCTGGGCGGCGGCGGCGTGGCGGAGCATGCCTTCAGGGGCATTGCCGGGCAGGCGCCGGGCTATGTGATGCGGGCGATGGCGGCGCAGGAGATTTCCGCCGTGACGGCGGCCTGCATGCTGGTGCGGCGGGATGCGTTTGAGGCGGTTGGCGGACTGGATGAGGTGGAGCTGACGGTTGCGTTCAACGATGTTGACCTGTGCGTGAAGCTGACGCAGGCGGGGTGGAAGATTATCTACACACCAGACGCCGTGGCGGAGCACCGCGAGAGCATCAGCCGGGGGGATGATTTCGACGAGGCCAAGATTGCCAGGTTCATGCTGGAAAACGAGGTTATGCGCGAGCGGTATGCGGATGTTCTGCCCAATGACCCGTTTTACAACCAGCATTTTTCACGCGAGGGCGGCGTTTACCGGGAGTTAAGACTTCTGGTGGCTGGTTAGTGAATTCATGCCCTGAAGGCAGGGGTTAGCTGCGGGCGAGACGCCGGGCGGTGAGGAGGAGCATTTTACGATCCTCCGCCGAGCAGGCGCGGTAGAGGCGCATGAGGGCCAGTTCATCACCCAGCAGGGAGCCGGTTTCTCCCGAGACGAGGTAGCCGAGGGAGGTGTTTAGCACCTTGGCGATGCGCTCCATATTGTCCCGCACCTGGCCGGCGCGATCAGTCTCCCATTGGGCGATGGCGGAGCGCGAGACGTTGAGTTTCGCGGCGAATTCATCCTGCGTGAGGTTCGCGGCGAGGCGGAGGGCTCGGATACGGGCGCCGACGGTTTCGGCTGGGGGTTGTTTTTTTGGCGGCATGAAAGGTTTCTAACAGGCCGCCGGGGCAAACGCTATGTTAGTATTTCTTGACATAAATAGTTAGAACAACTAACAACGCCGGCGGGCAGCACCGAAAGGATGGAAACATGCCAAAGGCAAGGGTTTGGACGGCGGCGGCGGATGCGGTCATCCGTGACATGCGGGCGGGCGGGGCGACCTGGGCGGAGATTGGGCGCACGCTCGGGCTTTCTCGCAATACCGTGATCGAGCGCGGGCGGCGGCTGTGCGCGATGGCGCCGGTGAAGGTGGCGATGGCGGTGGAAGCGGATGCGGTGCCGGATGATCCGAACCGGGGGCCGCTGCGGGCGGGGCATCCGCTGAGCTGGGGGCTGCTGAGCGATGAGCCTTATCCGCAGCACGGGGGGTGCCGGTGAGCGGCGGGGGGATGAGCGCCGAGGAGATTGTGGCGCGGCTGGAGGCGGCGGGAGCGACGCTGCTGGCGCTGCCGGGGCGCGGCTATTCCACCGCGCTGCGGCAGATGAAGTTCGATATCGTGCATACCGCGCTGGAGGCCTATGGCTGGGAGCCCGCCGTGGCGCGCCCGCCAGTGCCGAGTGCCGCGGCGATCAGCGCCATGGATGAGGCGTTTGGCTGGCTCACGATCATCCCCGAGGGGCGGTATGTGCTGCGGCGGATCGTGGGGGCGCGGGCGCTGGTGCATCCGCTGACGGAGCGGCATTTGTACCCGTGGCGGCGGCTGGGGGCGATGCTGGGGGCTGACCATAAATCGGTGCAGCGCTGGCACGGGCAGGGGATTGGCATGATAGGCGCGGCGCTGGCGAGGGCGGGAGGATGAAAATAATTCTAACATCATGTTTTTTATCTTGCCCACATGCCCCATCATGGCTTATAGGTTTGGACATACTGGTTGCTAACGCGCACCGGCGGGTGCGGTGGAAAAATTGGTGGGTGTGATGGCGGGTCTGCTTGGATTTTCCCGCCATGTGATGGCTGGAGTTGCGCGGGTGCCGGCACGGCACCATGAATTGCTGATTGAAAAGCTTGATGCCGTTACCGAGGGGCATTGCGACCGGTTGATGGTGCAGATGCCGCCGGGGTCGGCGAAGTCCACCTATGGGTCGATATTGTTTCCGGCATATTTTTTGAGCCGGCATAAGAGGGGGCAGATTATCGCGACGGCGCATACGGCCTCGCTGGCGGATTATTTCGGCAGGCATGTGCGCAAGACGATTGCCGAGCATGGCGAGCGGCTGGGCCTGACGCTGGCGAAGGAGAGCCGGGCGGCGCCGAAGTTCAGGCTCGAGGAGGGGGGTGAGTATTTCGCCGCCGGGGTGCGCGGGCCGATTACCGGGCGGCGGGCGGATCTGATCATCATCGATGATCCGATAAAGTCTTGGGCGGAGGCGGAAAGCCAGACGTTCAGGGATGCGCTTTATGACTGGTACAGGGCTGAACTTTCAGCACGGTTGAAGCCGGGCGGCAGGCTCGTTTTGATTATGACGCGCTGGCATGAGGATGATCTGGCGGGGCGGCTGATGGCGGGGGAGCCGGCCTGGGAGTGCCTGCGGCTGCCGGCCATGGCGGAGGCCGATGATGCGATGGGCCGCGCGCCGGGGCAGGTGCTGTGGCCGGAGTGGCAGGACGAGGCGGCGGTGATGCGCAGGCGCGCGGAGGTGGGGGAGCGGGCGTTCGCGGCGATGTATCAGCAGCGGCCGAGGCCGCCGGATGCGGCGTTGTTCAAGGCCGATGCGATACGGATTTTGGCGCAGGCGCCGGGCATGGCGCGCACGGTGCGGGCCTGGGACCTGGCGGCGAGTTTGCCGGGGGGGGGACGCGATCCGGATTATACGGTTGGGTTGAAGCTGGGGTTGGCGGCGGGCGGGCAGATGGTGGTGCTGGATGTGATCCGCTTTCAGGGCTCGCCGGCGCAGGTGGAGGCGAAAATTCAGGCCACGGCGAAGGCGGATGGGGTGAATACGCTGCTGGCGCTGCCGCAGGACCCGGGACAGGCGGGGGCGGCGCAGGTGGCCATGCTGACGCGCGGGTTGAGCGGGTTTCAGGTGGTGGCGTCGCCCGAGACGGGGAGCAAGGTGATGCGGGCGATGCCGGCGGCGGCGCAGGCGGATGCCGGCAACCTGGCGCTGCTGGCGGCCCCGTGGAATGAGAATTTTTTAAGCGAGATAAGGGCTTTTCCGGATTCGAGGAAAGATGACCAGGTGGATGCGCTGGCGCGTGCGGTGAATACGCTGGCGACCACGCATGCGCAGGCGGCACGGCGGGTGAGTGTGCCGCTGCTGGGGCGGTGACGGGGATTCAAACTGTGAGGCTGCATGTTCGAGACGATTTGCGACACGGTGCCAACGGATACCGGCATGCCGGCGCGCGTGGCGCGGCTGGAGATTTTGCGCCGGGTGCTGGACGGGACGATTTATGACAATATGCCGTACCAGTTTTATGAGGAGCGCAATGGCGCGGGGGAGTATATTCCGCTGCGCCAGCGCAGGCCATCGGTGCGCTACGGGCTGGCCCGGATCGTGGTTGAGGATTCGGTGGCGTTGTTGTTCAGCGCTGGGCATTTTCCGGCCATGGAATGCGCCGACGCGGCGCTGGCGCGGGTGCTGGGCGATGTGATCGCGGAGAGCCGGCTGAATGAGGTGATGATCGACGCCGCGATACGGGGTTCTGTCGGCTCGGTGGCGGTGCTGCTGCGGGTGTTGCGCGGGCGGGTGTTTTTCTCGGTGCTGGAGAGCCAGTATCTGACGCCGGCATGGGATGTGCAGGCGCCGGATACGCTGAGCCGGGTGACGGAAAAATACAAGGTGAGCGGCGCGGATTTGGCCGCGCAGGGGTATGAGGGCGTTGATGCCGCGAGCTTGTACTGGTTTCAGCGGATTTGGGACAATGAGGCGGAGATTTGGTATCTGCCCTGGCCGGTGAATGATGCGGCGGCCGGGCCGGTGCGCGATGATGCGCGCAGCGTGCGCCACGGGCTTGGCTTTGTGCCGATGGTGTGGATACGCAACCTGCCCGGCGGCGATGGGGTTGATGGGGCGTGCACGTTCAGGGCGGCGATCGATAGCAATATCGAGATCGATTATCAGCTGAGCCAGGCGGGGCGGGGGTTGAAATACAGCTCGGACCCCACGCTGCTGATCAAGGAGCCGGCGACGAGTGATTCGGAGATTGTGAAGGGTGCGGGCAATGCGCTCGTGGTTTCAGAAAAGGGTGATGCCAAGCTGCTGGAGATTGGCGGGACGGCGTGCGAGGCGGTGATTGCCTATGTGCGCACGCTGCGCGAGCTGGCGCTGGAGAGCGTGCATGGCAACCGGGCGAATGCGGACAGGTTGACGGCCGCGCAATCGGGCAGGGCTCTGGAGCTGATGAACCAGGGATTGATATGGCTCGCGGATAATTTGCGAATTTCCTACGGCAGTGGCGGGATTTTGCCGTTGATGAAAATGGTTGTGCAGGCCTCGCAGGTGTTTCCCCTGACGGTGATGGGGGAGGTGCTGGCGCCATTGGATACGGCGCAGCGGCTGAGCTTGCGCTGGCCGCGATGGTATCCGCTCTCGGCCGATGACAGGCTGAAGGAGGCGCAGGCGGTGGCGACGCTGACCGGCGCCGGGCAGCTTTCGCGCGGGACGGCGGTTAAGACGATCGCCGCGGCGCATAGCATTACCGATGTGGAAGCTGAGTTGAATGCGATTGATCAGGATACGCCATGACAGATGAGATGAATAACGCGCAGGAGTGGCAGGCACGGGCGGAGAGCGCGGAAGCGGCGCTGGTGCGCGTGCAGGCGGAGGTTGATGCGAGGCTGATTAAGGCCGAGTTGAAGGCGGAGGCGCTGCGGGCCGGGATGGTTGACCTGGATGGGCTGAAGCTGCTGGACATGACGGATTTGCACCTGACGCAGACGGGAGAAGTGGCGGATGCGCCGGCACTGCTGGCGAAGTTGAAGCGGGCCAAGCCGTGGTTGTTCGGGGTGGCGATGTCTTCATCGCCGGCGGCGAACCCGCCGCGCCCGGAGCCGCCGCGGGCGCGCCATGCCAATGATCTGAGCCATGAGGAATGGCTGGCGGCACGGGCCGCGCTGCTGCGCCGGCGCTGAGCGCGGCAAAATTCACCAGGGTTTTTGTGGATTGTTCACTGGGGGGTGCCCGGTGGATGTTGATGAATCATGCTATAACATAAGGAATACCGCCGATGGGCATTCAGAA